>CAZONZ010000064.1:4645-14183 GCA_964581005.1 uncultured bacterium | reverse complement strand
CAATACTTTGACGGTTTCTTTGAGTTAGTTGAAGCCTATATTGATCTATCACCAAAGTCTTCTCAGCCAAAGCTATATGCAGTTGTTAGCCAGATTGCACGCTATCATCAACCAGACAGAGTGGAACTCTACCAAGATCGCTGGCAGCTTAAAGACTTAGTCAAGGTTGCTTCAGTCCGGGACTTTGTTCGTACTATCAATGCCATTATTCCAGTTGGGCATGGATTGAGAGCTGTTGCAGAATCATGTTCGGATAAACAGGCAATATGGTTAAATTTAAATGCTGAGGCTGCCATGTTCCTCGGTCAGGCAGGTGATTTCCGCCAAATGCAGGAGATCCTAAATCTTGTCCTTGATTACTGGCCTGTGGATAAGCTCAAAAGCATGATCCATGAATCAGAGGATGATCCTGGAACCTTTCGATTTTCAGCTGAGATGGATGATCCTGAAGGAACTGTCTTATTGCTGCTCTTTCGGATCATGTATTTAATGAATTATAGTATTGATGATCGGCAGCTAATTCGGTCCTATCACAGGATTTTGGGATCCTCCTATAGTTTCTTCCTGCATACTGGTTCTCCAGGGCTAGCTCAAAGTCGAGATGATTTGTTAGATTCAATAGATCCAAGTAAGTCCTCCACCCGCCCCCTTAAAGTTGGCTACCTTTCGACAACGTTTCAACGACACTCGGTTGGGTTTCTGAGTTATCAGGCAATTAGTTACCATGATCCCAATCAGGTTCAAGTTTATCTTTATTCATTCTTTGATCATAGTGAAGATGATATTCATGCTCAGTTTGAACGAGTTGCCCACCAATTTGTCAAGTTTGGCAACGCTTCTGTAACTGAGATGGTCAAGGCGATTCGTCAGGATCAGTTGGATATCCTTGTCTTCCTTGATGTTATGACTGTGCCCCTGGGATGTGATGTTTTAGCCTTTCGAGTGGCACCCATTCAAATGTGTTGGCTAGGAGGAGATTCACCAGGCTTACCTGAGGTTGACTATTTCCTTGTTGATCCTCACATTTTGCCAGCAGAGGCTGATGCAGATTACACCGAAAAACTGATCCGCTTGCCTGTGTTTACAGCAGTTGAAAGCTTCGCTGTCGATGGATGGGACTATGAAGCCTTTCGGCATGGATTAAAGATTGATCCAGAAGCAGTCATATTCTGGACAGCGGCTATCGGCTACAAACGTCATCCTGATTGGATTGAGTGTCAGTTAGAGATCCTGCGCCAGGTTCCCCAGTCAGTCTTGCTGATCAAGGGGTTGAGTGATATGGAAACCCTGAGCCAAGCCTATTTGCAGCGAGCTACAGAGCTGGGAGTTGCTGATCGAATCCGGTTTTTAGCGTGGGCGGATACTCCGGAGAAACACCGAGCCCAAGTGGGAGTTGCCGATCTTGTTCTCGATACATTTCCGTATACAGGATCGACTCATACCGCTGAAGCCCTTTGGCGAGGTATTCCGGTGCTGACCTGTGTTGGAGATCACTACTATAGCCGGATGTCGTATACCCAGCTCATGGCGATTGGGCAGATGGAAGCCTGTATTGCTCATTCAGCAGCTGAGTTTGTGGAGAAAGGGGTTCGGTTGGGACTTGATCGATCCCTACGTCAACAGCTTCACCAACGGCTTCAGGATACCCGCAAGTCTAGTCCTCTTTGGAATGCTCGCTACTTTATCCGCAGTGTCGAAACCGCCTACCGTAAGGTTGTGGCTGGAGAGGAGATCAGGGGTCAGAGGATGCGTCCCCACGAAGATCCCTCCGAAGATCTGGCTACACCTAGGGACTGGCTCCAAGCGGGGTGTCGCCAATATCAAGCAGGTCTGTCTACGTCCTCACCGCAGCAACGCCACTCAGCCTGGGAATCTGCACTCTGGCACTGGCGACGAGGCTTAGAGGCTGAACCGCGATACCTTTTGTGTTGGCTTAACAGCATTTGGCTGATCGATCAACTCGGTGACAAGGGAGTGGCCTTGCGGGAAAGTTTAGAGCTCTTGGAACAGATGCGGGTGATCCCTCAATCCCAATGGCAGGGGCCTGATCAGCTTTCAAAAGAGGATCTGATTTGGAGTTCAGAATCCGTCGAGCAAGTTTCAGGATCCTGGGTGGATCAATGCTACTTCCTTTTAGTGTTCTGGATTGGGGAGCAAGGATTTGTCTATAGACCTTCGACCCTAATTTATTGGCGACAAGCACTTGATTTAGTGCCACAGGATCTCTCACTCCGCTTGACCGTGGCGCTCAATCTACTCCATAATCATCAGATGGAAGGGTTATACCACCTGCAACGAATTCTGGATATGGATCCGGATCATGCTTCCGCGAAACTTGCGCTTGAGATCATGCAGTTTTATCTATGGCGGCAGCTATCCCGGAGCTGGTCCAATGGCCACGATCAGCCGCCTGCTCTGCCTACTTGCCAGGTCCATTACGAAGGCTACGAGTTGACGCTAGAACCTCGACTCAGCAGTGTGGTAACGGTGGTTCTCTTGACCCAACAGCGCTGGTTTGAGGGAGAAATTGAGTTTTGTCGTCGAGTCCTCCAGCCAGGGATGACCATGCTCGATGTGGGTGCTAATGTTGGTGTTTATACATTTCTAGCCGCTCGCTGTGTTGGACCAACTGGGCGGATCGTCAGCTTTGAGCCCGATCCTGAATGTTGCCGATGCCTTCAAGAAACAGTAACCCATAATGACCTGTCCAACTACGTCACCGTGATCTCAGCAGCAGTGGGTTCACGCTCCAGCGAAGCCATATTGCAACGGGATCGATCCAGTGCGTTTAATCGAGTTCTAACTCAACGAGGTGGGAATTCGAGGGGTTCTGATCAAACTCTCACAGTCGATCAGATCTGTCTGGATGACTGGTGGCAGGGAGTAGGGTGCTGCAAGGTTGATCTGATCAAAGTCGATGTCGAAGGTATGGAATTGGATGTTTTTCGAGGTGGGGATGCTTTACTGAGACAAGCTTTGCCGTTGATCATATTTGAGCACAATACGGTTGAAGCTGCGAATAATCAAGCAGTCTTAGCCTCGATCCGAGAGCTTGAAGGGTATTTAGCTGATCTTGGCTATCGCTTTTATGGTTATCGTAGGCATTTAGATGTCCTCCGAGAAATCCAACCGCAGAAGCAACAGAGCTTGAATTTGATCGCAGCTCATTCCAAGCATCTAGATTGGCTGGCTGAACTGAACATGATCTAGATTGCCTAGGATCACGTCTGGAGTCTTGGGGCAAGGAATCGATCCGTCGAATCAGTGAAAGAATCAGTGAAAATAGAGAGCATCTTCAGGTGCTAACTTCATCCACTCAGGTCCAGGAGAGAACGTCACGGTTAGGGGAGAGGATTGGGTTGCAGTTAGAGAAGAGTTGGGATCTTCGGGATGGTACATCGCTGGGGCAACTTCGCCGTTTTGAGCTGGGCTAGGATTCGAGGACACCAGTTGCCCTAAACCCGTGATTAAATTGCGGAGGTTGGTACGGAAGGTGGGATCTCCGGTTAATTCATCAATATCGGCGGTGATCTTTTGAGCATTTTCAAAGGTGGATCGGGCGGAGTCAAGGGTCTGGCGCAGGGTGGCTAAGGTGCCTGGATCGCCTAGTTCAGAGGACAACTGTCTGACATCATCGGTAATCACAACCGCATTATCTGCCGCCATCGAAGCCCGCTCAGCCGCTAAGGTTGCTTCAGCCAGAAAGGTGCGCAAATCACTCGGTATCGCTCGCAACTCATTGGGGATCGTTGGATCAGTTAGGATCGGTTCCAGGGACGCCGAAATATTGCGGAAACTCACTGTCATCGCTTCAATATTGTCAAGTGAGGTCGAGAGTCGATTACGGTTATCGGCGAGGAGATTCGTTAACTCATCCGCAGCGGATTGAACTGAGGTTGCGGCAGCACTGATCTGGCCCAGATCCAAAGATTCTGTATTCAGTGCTGATAGCTTCGATTCTAGCGTGGAGGATAAACTAGCGACCCGATCGCTCACTTCGGTCACGCCTTCTAAGGTCTGATTGAGATTATCAAAAAACTCGTCATTATTGATCCGCTGACTTAATTCGTCAAACGAGACTAAGACACTGGCAAAATCAACTCCAGCTACCCCCTCGATCGAATCCCCTGCACAGACAATGGTTTGAGAATCACAATTGCTCGCAATTGGAGCAGGAATACTGGGATCAATAGGCGGTGTATTCGGTGCGGGGAAAATATCGACCACAGTTTGGCCCACTAATCCGGTTTGACTAGTGGAAAAGAAGGCACTTCTAGGGATCGCTGTGAGACCGTCAATCTCAACATCAACCCTGACTGTGTCTGCTCCTGGCACAATCTGCTCAACTCGCCCAATCGTTACCCCTCGTAACCGCACCGACGATCCTGTATCCAATCCAGAGACCTGATCGTAGAGGATCGTAAAGGAATAACGTTGGACACCCAATCGCAAGTTGTAGATCCAGAACAGGAAACCGCCAAAGCTGAGCAAGCCTCCGATGATCAATAATCCAACAGCACCTTCGCGTAGAGCTCGTGAGCGCATCATATGTCTTTCCCCACCACCTGAATCGGACCTTCAACACGACCTTTGAAAAACTGCTGTACGTAGGGATTGCTCGATCGATCCACCTCACGCACATGACCTTCCCAACGGACTTTGCCCTGGGCCAGCAAGACCACTCGATCGGTGGCGCGGCGGATGGTACTTTCCTGGTGAGTCACCACAACGTAGGTCTCACATACTCGTTTCACCTGTTGCAGTTCTCGGATCAGATCCTCAATCACAGTCGAGGCAATCGGATCCAATCCAGCCGTGGGCTCATCGTAGAGCAGCAGCTGTGGATCATCACTCGGATCATTGGGATCTTCCATAATGGCGCGAGCAAAGCTAACCCGTTTACGCATACCACCCGATAGCTCTTCCGGTAATCGATCCTCAACCCCTGAAAGCCCTACGGCAGACAGTTTCATCTGAACCAATTCCCGGATCCGTCTTGGAGATAAATGCGAGTGCTCATAGAGCGAGAACCCGACATTCTCCCCAACGGTTAGCGAATCAAATAGGGCAGCTTGTTGAAACACCATCCCGATCCGGAGGGGACTGTGCTGATGATGGATCATAATCTCTGGCAGAGGCACACCCCGCCACAAGATCGTTCCAGAGTCAGGTTCCGTTAACCCAGCCATCAAGCGGAGTAAGGTCGATTTCCCCGTCCCTGATGGCCCAACCAGCCCTAAGGCTTCACCAGGATACACCTGCAGATCGACACCATCTAAGACTAAGGTAGATCCAAACCGTTTGCGGACATTGCGGAGTTCCACTAACGGCTTGACTGCAGGCTGAGCAGGGAGTGTGGATCTCGTCGTCTCAGTCATAGGAGATGCAAGGGGATAGCACGGGAGTCGATTCATGCTTTGAGCAAGATTATAGAGGGATAACGGACAGCCTCCCTTCTGGAAACCGTGAGCTCCTCAACGGAGACCCCCAACCCAACCAAGGGATTCCCTGTTATCGATAACCCATAGATTGGGCGCTGGCAAAAAAGCCGCTCAAGACCACAGTCAAAAAAAGTAGGCCCGGTTAATCGACCAAGCCTACCGAAGGATCCGATTTAGGGTGAAACGATGGGGATCTCGAAATGCTAACCCTAGATACTAGATCAATGAATGCGAAATGAATGCGAAATGAATGCGATCCGAACCTTAGGACGCTACAGCCGCTGCCGATCGACGCTTACGGGTTCGAGCTGAGGAGACTGTGGTTTGCGGATCCGCTTGCCGATCGCTTTGGGCTTCAGCTTGAGAGGATTGAGATTCGGACTCTGGATGCTGCAACATCAAGACGATCGTGGGCTTACTTTGCAGCCGCTCCCGTACACATCGCCGTACCGCCCGCTCTAGCGAATCTTTCAATCCAGCCCAATCCACATCAAGAGTGCCTCGCTCCATCGATCGAGCAAACCGACTCCAATTTTGTTCCAGATCCGCCTCTAGTACCGATTGGATCAAGGATACGGATAGAGATTGTGGATCTCCAGCTAGCCCGACCGTTTGCACCTGCGGATTGGCGATCATTTGGCCTGATCCATTGAGGGTAACAGCCACCATCACCATTCCATCCTTGGCGAGCTGCTGACGCTGTTGCAAGATCTCGTCTAGTACCACACCAGTACGAGACTCATCAATGAACTGAACACCAGAGGGAACTCGATCCGTGATCGAAAGACTGTCTTCCGTGAGGCTAACCACATCTCCGTTATTTGCGATCACAATGTTTTCGGGTGCAACTCCCATATTCACAGCGGTATCAGCATGTTTGATCAACATCCGATACTCTCCGTGGGTGGGCACAAAGAATTTTGGCTTGGTCAAGGCCAGCATCAGCTTTTGATCTTCCTGGCAGCCATGACCAGAGACATGGATCCCTTTCTCTTTGCCATAGACTACACGGGCTCCCATCAACATCAATTTATCGATCAGCCGTACCACCGGGATCACATTGCCAGGGATCGGATTGGCCGAAAAGATCACGGTATCTCCTTCACGGATCTCAACCTGGCGGTGCTCACCATTGGCAATCCGGGTCAGTGCCGACAATGGCTCTCCCTGGGATCCAGTGGTTAAAATAATCACCTCAGAGTCTCGCTTCTGATTGATCACCTGCATAGGCTGGAGGGTTTCATCCTTGCACCGGATATAGCCCAATCGCCGTGCATGAGCGACCACGTTCAGCATTGATCGACCCTGCAAGCAGACAACCTTGCCCTGTCTTTCGGCAATCTGGAGAATAATATTGATCCGATGGACGGAGGACGCAAAGGTCGTAATGATCACTCGTCCGGGAGCTTCCGCAATCGCTTTACTCAAACCAGGGAAGACGGCTTGCTCTGAAGGGGTATAGCCAGGAACTTCAGCATTGGTGGAGTCACTGATCAGGCATAGAACACCTTTCTCGCCATGCTCGGCTAGACGAGCTAGATCAAAGTACTCACCATCAACAGGGGTATGATCCATCTTAAAATCACCCGTCTGGATCACCACGCCTACAGGGGTCATCAACGCGATCGTAAAACTGTCAGCAAACGAGTGAGTATTGCGAATGAAATCGATCACAAAGGACTTCCCTAGCCGCACCATTTCCCGTGGACCGACCGTGCGCAATTCGGTTCGATTCAGCAGACCAACTTCTTTCAGCTTTTCTTCTAGCAATGCTAAAGCCAATTTGGGGCCATAGATCACTGGAATATCAAACTCTCGCAAATGGTAGGGGATTCCACCAATATGATCTTCGTGGCCGTGGGTCACGATCATGCCCCGGATCTTGTCGCGGTTTTGTTTCAGGTAGCTGACATCGGGTAGAACAATATTGACCCCTGGCATGGTTGCATCTGGAAAGGCTAATCCTGCATCCAGCAAAATAATGTCATCTTCGTATTGAAACACCCAGGTATTCTTGCCAATCTCCTGCTCTCCTCCCAGCGGGATCATGAGCAGAGGCGAGGTTTTGGCTTTCTTGGCTTGCTTGCTCGTGGCTGTGTTCTTGGCAGACGATGGGGTTGATGTTGGCATGGGTGACAGGTTTGACAACGTTGGCATAGACAATGATCCTTGAGTTGACAGTAAGTTGACAGGGTAAACAGGGGGCAAAACGTACATAAACGTAGAGCAAAAATCCAATGGCTTAGATGCTTTTGAAGATCACACTGCATCGCTCCAATCCAGACCTTAGGGCTCAAAATCTTGGCCAAACCTCTGATTTCGGTCTGAATACACATCTCTCAATTCATGGCAGTCTGGTGGATCTAGTGGAGAATCAGTTCGTTAGGCACTTAAGATCCATTACGATCCATTGATCCAGATCATCTCATCATTTGACTCATTTAACCACACAGATAGCACCCCAGAGTAAAAGTAGAACAAGTCATTGAGCTAACTCAGTGATGACAACACTAGACCTTAACATTAGCAGCGACATTCATATTCGCTTCCATAGGTTGATGGTGACTATCCGGATTGAACAGATCCAACTCGATCATAATTAACCTCAAACGATCTAACAAGTCTTCTGATAAAGCATAAAGAGGCAGTCGATTCGGTCCTACCTGCCATCCTTGGAGACACAATGCAGCTTTGATCGGGATAGGGTTTGTATCCAGAAACAGAGCCTTGAAAAGCGGGAAAAGGTGAAGATGGATCTGCAATGCCGTGGCAAAATTTTGTTGATCAAAAGCTCGGATCATGCTCTGCACGTGTGGCCCTACCAGATGACTTGCAACACTCACAACACCACTTCCTCCTAATGCTAACATCGGCAAGGTCAAAGAGTCATCACCTGCGTAAATGGCAAAATCAGTTGGCGTTAAGCGGCGAATCGCACTCACATTATCCATATGACCGCTAGCTTCTTTGATCGCTACGCAAGCTGGCAATTCGGCCAATTGAGCAACTGTTTCTGGATCGAGGCTAACTCCAGTGCGACTAGGGATATTGTAAAGCATAATCGGCAGATCACTGCTCTCGGCAACTGCCTTAAAGTGGTGAAAAAGACCCGCCTGAGAAGGTTTGTTGTAATAGGGAACCACTTGCAGGGATCCATCTAACCCCAATTTAGCCGCTTTTTGGGTTGCCTCAATGGCTTCACGAGTTGAGTTGGATCCTGTCCCAGCGATCACATGCGCCTTGCCTGCTACAGCATCTCGAACCACCTGGAACAATTGATACTCTTCAGCCCAACTCAGGGTCGGAGATTCCCCCGTTGTCCCACAAATCACAAGACCATCACTGCCATGATCAGCCAAATAAGTTGCTAATCGAGCTGCTTCATCGTAATGGATCTCCCCTGTGTTCGTAAAGGGGGTCACCATTGCCGTCAGCAGTTGGCCAAATCGTAACGTCATACTACACTCTCACCCACACACAACAGGCTAAAATGCCTCAATTACCATGAACTTGGAGATGAATTTCGATCCCTGGACTGGTAAAAGCCTCATTCCATCAAAATGTTCTGTCTAGAATACCAGCTAACTGTCAGTTAAAGCAGATTCACAGGTCATATCCCAAAGATCATGATGAGAATTCAGATTCATTTGTTCTAAAGCTAGCTTTGGCTCATCTAAGGTTCTAATATCCTCCAAAATGGCCAACAACCAAGCTGCACGTCGAGTGTCTTCAAGTCCACATTCCGATCCCAAGATCTAACGGATCTAGCTTTGATCATGGGCCTAGATCTGGGCTCCTTTCTCAGAGGGATGGACTCTTCTGGATTGGAGACCCACTGGTTACCTAACTATATCTGCATTTTAACGGTAGGGGGATACTCCATCTCACCTTTTTAGTCGAATTCTAGTCTGAATTTCAGGATCCACTCTCCCGGATCCGAACGATCTATTGATCCATGGATCTATTGTAGCTCTGTCATCTCACGCAATAAAAACGGCATAGGAGATAATCTACGCCGTTTCCGCAATCATTGAATCATCTTGACGATTATCGGCTTGGGGCTGGAGAATCAAACCAACAAAACCGACTCCCGATCA
>CAZONZ010000064.1:0-4545 GCA_964581005.1 uncultured bacterium | reverse complement strand
ACCCACTTATCCAGGGGCAGGGTTGCACCAATCCCCAAGTAAAGGGTGACGATCGTGCCAAACAAGAACACCGTTGTCGCTACAGGGCGGCGGAGGGGATTTTGGAATTTGTTGACATTTTCCAGGAAGGGGACGAACAGTTGACCCAAGGGGATCGCGGTCATCAGGGCAATCCCCAACAGTTTACTGGGGGCGATCCGCAGGATATGGAAAGCGGGATAGAGATACCACTCCGGCAAAATTTCCAGGGGAGTAGCAAACGGATCCGCAGGCTCACCAACCAGGGCTGGATCGAGAACAGCCAGAGCAACTAGGCACCCAATCGTACCCAGGATCACAACTGGAAACATGAACAGCAAATCATTCGGCCATGCCGGTTCACCGTAGGTCATGTGACCCATATTTTTCTTCAGCTTGGCAACCACCTTGGGATTATCGAGATCCACCTTGCGGGTGATCGCCTCGCGCGCGAGAGCTTCTTTAGAGACAGCCATGAAACACGCTCCATTCAATCAAAGGTTTGAACTACAGGGTTTGAGTCACAAGCCCTTAGAGGGGACCGGAGATCCCTTGCTTCCGGATCATCAGGAAGTGCATGGTCATGAAGACCGCGATCAGCCAGGGCAAGACAAAGGTATGAAGGCTGTAGAAACGGGTCAATGTGGCTTGGCCAACGGCTTCACCACCCCGGATCAGTTCAACCAGAGTATCACCCACCACGGGGATCGCGCTAGGAACACCGGAAACAATCTTCACCGCCCAGTAACCCACTTGATCCCAAGGCAGAGAGTAGCCTGTGACGCCAAAGGAAACGGTCAGCACAGCCAGAACCACACCCGTGACCCAGGTCAATTCGCGGGGCTTCTTAAACCCACCCGTCAAATAAACCCGGAACACATGCAAGATCATGACCAACACCATCATGGAAGCACTCCAGCGGTGGATCGAACGGATCAACCAGCCGAAGTTAACCTGAGTCATGAGGTAGTTGATCGACTCAAAGGCCTCAGCAACAGTGGGTTTGTAATAAAAGGTCATGGCGAACCCGGTGGCAAACTGAACCAAGAAGCAAACCAGGGTAACGCCGCCCAGACAATAAAAGATGTTGACGTGGGGAGGGATGAACTTTCCGGTGGCATCGTCGATAAACGGCTGCAACTCCAGCCGCTCGTCCAACCAGTCGTAAACCTTGCTCATAAAGCCTGAGGATCCTATCAAATTGCAACAATTCTACCCAAGCAATTTAGCATGGAAGACCAGCCCTGTTCAGGCTTGGCCACTTGAAGATAGAGCTCAATGTCCAGCCAATCTGATTTTGGTAACGATCTGTAGCAAAAACTTGTTACAAATTTTTACATCCAAAGGAGTCTCTCTTGCCCATGACCTGGCTCACTCATCTCTCGTTTTATCCGGATCGCTGGCTTGCCCCCAGCCAGAATCACGCAACTCAAGCCCACGCTTGCCCTAAGGTTGCTGGAGGGGTTGCCGATCCCTACCCTTCTCCAGAGGATCCTCGAAACAGTGTTGATCGTTGGGTTGGCGTATCAGTGGATCAGCCTGAAAGCGTTGAGGTTGAGGACGGATCACCCCGACAGGTCCGCCCATCCTCTGATCGACACACAAGCCGATGCAACGTTTCATTCTATCGTCGTTCCTGGGTCTTGCTCATGCTGATCCTGATAGTGGGGATCAGTAGCATCGGGTTGACTGGGTGCCAGTCGGGATCAGCTCGGATGAGGTGGGGGGAAGAGCAGAAACTGTTGGCGGCGGCTTGGACGTATGTCGATCGGGCCTATGTCGATCCCACATTTAATCAGCAAGATTGGTGGAAAGTGCGGCAGCAAGCCCTAGCTCAACCCCTTCCCGATCGAGCTACTACCTACCACCAGATTGATCTGATGTTGGGCAGTTTAGGTGATCCGTTTACCCGCTTTTTAGATCCGGAGCATTTCACCAGTTTGCAGACCAGTACGGCTGGGGAATTGAGTGGGGTTGGACTCCAGATTGCGATTGATGATGAGGATCAGGTGATCGTGATTGCACCGATTGAAGGAACTCCAGCTGACCAAGCAGGGCTAGCGAGCGGAGATCAGATCCTGGCCATCGATGATCAGCCAACGGGTGGATTAAACCTGGATACGGTGGCGGAAAAAATGCGGGGTCCAACGGGAACTCCGGTTCATTTGACGATCCAGCGCCAAGAGCAGGTGTTTGGTATCACGTTGATCCGTGCAGGCATTGCGATCAATCCAGTTCGAACCAAGATCATTCCTCATGCTGTGGATCATCGTCCAGTGGCTTACCTACGCCTGAGTCAGTTTAACGGCAATGCTGCTGAGCAGATCCAGATGGCGATCCGAGAGGCTGAGCAGGAAGGGGTTGCTGGCTATGTCCTTGATCTGCGCAACAATACCGGGGGATTACTCCAGGCTGCGATCGAAATTGGTCAAATGTGGCTGGCGGGTGGCGATCTGGTTTTAGTGACCAATCGTAATGGGATCCAGGACAGCATTAAAGCCAATAGCGAGGTTTTGACAGAGGCTCCTCTGGTGGTGCTGGTGAATCGGGGGAGTGCTAGTGCTAGCGAAGTGTTAGCTGGAGCGCTTCAGGATCGACGGCGAGCTGTTTTGGTGGGGACACGCACCTTTGGCAAAGGGTTGATCCAATCCTTATTTGAGCTTCCCGATGGATCCGGATTAGCCGTGACCACAGCCAAATATCTGACACCCAATGGCTATGACATTAACCAAGCTGGGATCGAGCCTGATGTGGTTGCCGAAATGGATCCTAACGTTGGGGCGCTCAACTATGAGATGGTGGGGACCGAGGTGGATACTCAGTTCATGGCGGCTTTGCGGGTGGTGCAAGAGCAACTGGATCGGCTCCAAACGAAACCCAAAGTCACGGTTGAACTTGCCTTCCAATCCGCTCCTGAGATGACTGAGACTTCTGGGACTTCTGATCCTTCAGATACCTTGGATCCATCTGATCTTGCCAACACTCCAGAACAGGTCAAGCTCTCGACCCAACCTTGATCCCACTGGCTGAGGAGTTGAGATCCTTGCTGGTGAAAGACTAACCTCTGCCCCGTTGAGCCCGTCTGCCCAATCTGTAGAGTGATCGGAAGGGATACTTCTAGATGTATCTCGGATTAAGCGGATGGAAGCCTTGATCGATCTGGGATGCAACAGTTTACTCGTGGCTAATCAACCTGGATCAGAGGATCTACTCCTGAAGATAGAGGTGTGGCTGATATCGGCATGGAGGAGGAGGATCCGTTGTGATCCGCAGGAGGGGCGGGAGCATTTTGCAAGGGTTCTTGAGCTGCTGACGGGTGCAGGGATCCTAGAGATTCAGCAGGTTCTGGAGGGATCTGCTTTGAAAAGCCCCAGACAAACAAGATCAGCACTGCTGTCAACAACATCCACTCTGGGATCTCAACATCAGGTAGTAGCACCTCCACCAACATCCGACAACCCACAACTGCAATGATGGTGAAGGCTGCATCTTCTAAACGGGTAAATATATCCAACCACCGCAGAAACAGAGACGCCATATACCGCATCAGGGTAATTCCCAAGATCCCGCCTGCGATGATCACCCAAACCTTGCGAGAGACGGCAATGGAGGCGGCAATGCTGTCAAAGGAGAACACCAGATCTGTCAACTCTACCAAGATCAAGGTCTGCCAGAAGCCTCGCTGATTCGATGAGGTGTTTACGTCCTCTTCATCTGAGGCGCGGAAATGTTGAAAGGATAACCAGAGGAGATACACGGCTCCCAACAATTGGATCGGATCAAATTCGACTAACCAGGCTGCCAACAACACAATCAAGATCCGAAACCCATAGGCTCCCGCAATCCCCCAGCGCAGGGCTCGACCTCGTTGTTCAGGGGTTGGCAGATCCTTCACCAAGGCCGCCAGAGCCACCGCATTATCGGCAGACAGGGCAGCTTCGAGAACCACCAAGGCGGCGATCAACAACAGATCGGTCCAGGCAAACGACAGGGAGAAGGGTTCAAGCAAGGAAACGAGAGGAGCAAACGAGAAAAGATCGGCTGGCATGGGGGTAAAGCAGGGAGAGATGACTACAATTATGGCGAAAAGTTGCAGATCTTAACCAGGCTGACTCCAATCCGAGCGGATCCGGGCTGCTGTTCTCAGGATCTGCCCTGCCAAGATCGCGGCTCCAAACCCGTTATCAATATTGACCACTCCGATCCCAGCGGCACAGGCGTTTAGCATTGTCAGGAGAGCAGCTAGTCCTTGAAAGCTGGCTCCATAACCCACACTCGTTGGCACGGCCACCACCGGACAATCGGCCAGACCGCCAACCACACTGGCTAAAGCCCCCTCCATCCCCGCCACCACGATCAAGACATCTGCATCAAGCGCTGATCGGTTCTCTAGCAAACGATGGATCCCGGCCACACCGACATCCCAGAGCCGTTTCACCTTAAATCCAGAGAGTTCAGCCGTCAGAGCCGCTTCTTCCGCAACAGGCAGATCAGCCGTCCCAGCCGAGATCACACTGATCAAACCAG
>CAZONZ010000063.1:3907-14227 GCA_964581005.1 uncultured bacterium | reverse complement strand
CGAAGCCCAAACCCAGCAGATCCAAGATCAGGTTGCCCGTCAAGCTCTCGCCGAACGCTCAGCTGCTCTAGCCCGCGAAATTGAGCATCCTCGGTTAAAAGTTGTCGTCTTTGGCACTGGATCTGCAGGTAAAACCTCGCTGGTCAATGCTCTCCTAGGTCGATCTGCAGGCGCGATCGGGGCCACAATGGGAACCACAACAACCTCAGGACTCTATCACTGGGCGCTCGCCGGGATCCCCGAACCAATCGAAATTGTGGATACCCCAGGGATCTTAGAGATTGGCTCAGCTGGGATCGCTCGTGAACTCGAAGCTCAGACCCAAGCCCGATCAGCCACTCTCCTGCTGGTGGTCACCGATAGTGACATTCGCCAGTCCGAATTTGATCCCTTAATCGAACTTGTGCGCTTAGGCAAACGCTCCCTCTTGATCCTGAACAAGATTGATCAGTACACCGAAATCGAACAGGATCTATTACTTGCCCATCTACGAGAACGAGTTCAAGGCATCATTCCGTCTGAAGATGTTTTACCTGCAGCAGCACATCCTGCCCCGATTCCAACACCTCAAGGCTTACAGTCTCCTCATCCCCAAGTTCTGCAGATCCGCGATCGGATTCAGTCTATTTTGTATGCAGAAGGCCCTATGCTAGCAGTCGATAATGCGCTGCTCCAATCCCAACAATTGGGGGAAGAAACCCGTCGGATCATTGCCCGCCAATTAGAAGAGCGAGCTGAAGCTGTCGTCGATCGATTTCAGTGGATCGTGACCGGAATTGTTTTTGCTAACCCGATTCCTGCTCTTGATTTATTGGCGATAGCGGCGATCAATGCCCAAATGGTAGTCGAAATTGGGGGAGTTTATGGCTGTAAAATGGATCTGAAGCAAGGTAAAGAATTAGCTTTATCCTTAGCAAAAACCTTAGCCAGTTTGGGATTGATTGAAGGAGCCATTCAGCTAACAACCGGACTCCTCTCTGTTCTAGCTGAAGCCTCTGTGATCGGATTTTTAGCCACTGCCCCGATCCAAGCTGCAAGTGCTGGATACTTAACCCGGATCGCAGGCCGCAGTTTCATTAAGTATTTTCAACACGATCAAACCTGGGGTGAGGGTGGGATCCAAACCGTTGTACAGCAGCAAGTCGATCAAATTGAAGGATCTGGATGGGCTAAGTCGTTTGTCAAGGATGCGATTCATCGGGTCTTTCGCGCTGGACCCTCAACGTGAAGATTTTAGCCCTAGCGTAAGAGGTTTGGAGGGAAGGGAGCATTAGCGATCACGATCTGCTCGGACTGGGTGTGGTGCTATTAGGCCAGTGCCCCAATGATTAATGGAGTGACGGCTTAGCATCACTCCAGACTTGATTCGCATAGGCTTTGATCACACAAACAATCGGCAGAGGCAGCGAGCAAACGCAGCGATACCTTAGCGATTATTGTTGTTGAAGCATCAAGGGGCGCAGGATCTGGCCATTCCCAGCCTGGACATTCACCGTCTTGATATCGTTACCCCGGCGGAAGGTGACCGGGATCAGATCACCCACGGGTGAACGACCGATCAGAGCTTGGACTTGCTCAACTCGACTGATCATTTCACCATTCACTCCCAGCAGCACATCGCCAGGAACTAAACCTGCAGCAGCAGCTGGTCCTTGTTCCAAGGTCCGAACGACCAAGATCCCTTCGGTTTCGGGGATCCGGCGGGAGAAGGAACGGGATTGATTCAGCTGTTGGGCACGGCTAGGGTTGAGTTGCTCGATCGCTACACCAATAAATCCATAGGGACGGGTTTCAGAGGTGTAGGAGGCAGGGGTTAACCGATAGGAGGGCAGCGACTGGACATGCAAAACCGTGGTCTCACCATTCCGGATCAGGTGAACGGTTTGGGAACGATTACGGGCAAACGGGCAGGCCAGAGCACCACCAGCGATGATCAGGGTTGCCGGAACAACCGCCGCAAATTTGATCAGGTTGGTTGTCTTCATGGAAAACGATCCTAGCGTTAGGACTGATTGCCCTAATTTAGCCTCTTCAACGCCAATTCTGGCTAGGGGGTTAGGGCTAATTTCTTGAGTTTTGTAATCAACCTGTGGCTCAACCTGTTTAGAGCGCACCCAGGCGAGTCAAGCCCAGGATCACACCAGCACCGATCAGGTGGCCAAAGCTAGCTGCCGCCAATACTTCGGGCAGGCTCAGTGACAAGAAGGGAAAGTTGAACTTATAGATCTCAGAGCTTTCGGGCACCACCACGGCGGCGCGGGATTCATACCCCAGAGCTCCCAACCAGTTGTTGATTAGGGAAACCACTGACTTCCACAGCAGCAGAGCACCAACGTTGCACAGGATCATGATCAGAGCGATCGTAGGAGACCAAGAGGGGGTAGGAGGTACAGCAGCAAACAACATCATCATGAGATCCATCCAGTTGATTCAGAATTGTGGGTAATAAACGCAGATATGAGGGCAACATAAAACCTGTAGCTAGTCAACACCTCGTTGGGCTGCTGAGATCTCGGATGGGATTCCCTCGAACCCGTTCATGATCACCCTTCATGCAGCAAGATTATTAGGGACGATCCTCCGATCAGGCCAGACCTCAAACAGGCTGGAACCCAGCAACCGTCGAAGCTGTACAGCCAAGTTGTGACCCTTAACGTAAAGCAAGTCAAAGCAAGTCTTGGATCCACAAGCCAGAATCGCCACAAGACTTTACGAAACCTAGGGAAAGATGTCGAAATGTTGATGCCTCTCAGATTCCACACTGACGTGGGGATCCATAGGGAATCCATAACTGTTAGAGAATCTCTGAGAAAACAGCAGAACTGGCATGATCACACTTCCCATGCACCCAAGAAATACTCTACAATGATCGACTGCGACTTTTTTGGATATGCCATGAACGCGCAACAGATCATCCGCGAGATCGAAGCGGAACAGATGAAAAGCGATCTGCCCCGGATCTATATCGGAGATCGGGTGCGGATCGGGGTCCGCATTCAGGAGGGTGGCAAAGAACGGATCCAGCCCTACGAAGGAACTGTGATCTCCTCCCGCAACAGTGGGATCAATCGCACCATTACCGTGCGGAAGATTTTCCAAGGGATTGGGGTAGAACGGGTCTTCCTGCTGCATTCCCCACGAGTTGAGTCGATCAAAATCTTGCAACGGGGTAAAGTCCGACGGGCTAAGCTCTACTATCTCCGCGATCGGATTGGCAAAGCGACTCGGATCAAGCAGCATGAGAGCCGTGAGATTTGAGCATGATCAATCCGCTTGGATTCTGAAGCGAAACTGAGTAGACGAGATCTTAACCACCGTTAGGGCAGACCTGTTAAGCTGGGAGAGGCCGGTCGATGAACCTGCGTCCTTAGTTCAGTTGGTAGAACGTCGGTCTCCAAAACCGAATGTCGGGGGTTCGAGTCCTCCAGGGCGCGTTTGCACCCAGGTGCCAGGAAAAGCTAGATCTACACGTAAGAATGTAAGATCTGAGATCTGATCCGGGCACAGGTGTAGGGAGTCATCCCAAGCGTCAGTTGCGTCAGTCTCTAGTGCTCATCATCAAGGAGAGGACAATCGTGGTCAAAAGTAGCACCTCTAGCAAACCTGACACGAAAAAAGCCGAAAGCAAAAAGGGCGAAGAGCGTTTGGATCCCAGTAAGCGAGGGGTATCGAAGTCAGAAGAGCCTCCGACAAACACTGTTGTTGGGTTTCTGCGGGAGACTCGCGCTGAATTGGATCGGGTCGTTTGGCCCACACGAGCCCAATTGATCAGCAAATCCACTGGCGTCTTGCTTTTGGTTCTGGCCTTTGCCTTGTTTATCTATCTGATTGACCAGCTCTTTAGCTGGATCGCCACCCAGATCTTCTCCTAGGTTCCGGGCTGGTTGGAGGGCCAAGCTGATTCAGAATGGCTAGGCTGACTTGCCATCAACTCTGCTGATCTAGCATTAGAGCTACATTCAATCAATGGTGAGCGTCAATCGGGGTAGAGATCAAGCCATGAGTCTAGATCAAGACGAGAATCTGACGTTTGAGGATCATCACGATCACGATGAATCAGACCAGCCGGAACGCTCAACCCGACTGGTCCCGCGCTGGTACACCGTCCAGGTTGCTTCGGGGTGTGAGAATAAAGTTCAGAGTACCTTAATGCAGCGAGCCATTGCCCTTGATGTGCAGGAGCAAATTCTGCAGGTGGTGATCCCGAAGCGCACTGGGTTCAAATTGGATAAGGCTGGCAAACGTCAAGGCACTGAGGAAAAGATCTTTCCAGGGTATGTGTTGATCCATATGATTCTTTCGGATGACTCCTGGCAGGTGGTCAAGAGTACTCCCAATGTGATCAATTTTGTTGGCACGCAAGAGATGCGGCGTTACGGGCGAGGCCGAGGTCACGTCAAACCCCGTCCCCTAACCCATTCAGAGGTACAACGGATCTTTAGCTCCACCGAGATGGAAGAAGTGCCGCTCAAGATCGATATGGCTCCTGGCGATCGGATCGAGGTCTTGACAGGTCCATTCCAAGGATTTCATGGTGAGGTGGTGGAGGTTAGTCCTGAGCGCAGCAAGCTCAAGGCTCTGATCTCGATTTTTGGACGTGATACCCCGGTAGAATTAGAGTTTGGTCAAGTGCAAAAAGAGGAATAAGCCTGTCCTATGCCCAAGAAGTTAGTTGCAGTGGTCAAATTGGCCATCAATGCGGGGAAGGCCACCCCTGCTCCTCCGATCGGCCCTGCGTTGGGTCAGCATGGGGTCAACATCATGGCCTTTTGCAAAGAGTACAATGCCAAAACCGCCGATCAAGCGGGGATGGTGGTTCCGGTTGAGATCTCGGTGTTTGAAGATCGCAGCTTTACGTTCATTCTCAAAACGCCCCCTGCTTCGGTGTTGATCAAGAAAGCCCTGGGGATCGAGAGTGGCTCAAGCAATGCGCTCAAAGATATTGTGGGAACCTTGAATCAAGATCAACTGCGCCAGATCGCCACTCAGAAAATGCCCGATCTCAATGCCAACGATATTGAAGCTGCGATGAAGATCATTGCAGGCACCGCCCGCAGCATGGGGGTCAAAGTTGCTGAGTAACAGAGTTGCTGAGTAACAGAGTCTAGGGGAGGCGATCCGTTGATGGACCTATGATTCTGGATCTTCTAGCACGTTAGCAATCGATCAGGTTAAGCTTAGAGATCTTGAGAACGTTTTTGAGGTTCTCGCAAGTTGACAGGAGTGGGGGAGAGACGATCTCGCTAATACCCCAAGGAGACTGAATCTGCATGAAAAAGCTCTCGAAGCGAATGCAAACGCTGCAAGCCCAGGTGAAGGAGCAAGCCTATCTACCGGAAGAGGCACTGCAACTGCTCAAGGAAACAGCTACGGCCAAGTTTGATGAATCTGCTGAGGTCCATGTTCGGTTGGGGATCGATCCCAAGTATGCCGATCAGCAACTGCGGACCACCGTGGTTTTGCCCAGGGGCACAGGTCAACAGATTCGGGTTGCGGTGATCGCTCGTGGTGAAAAGGTCAACGAGGCCCATGCCGCTGGAGCCGATATTGTCGGATCCGAGGATTTGATCACGGAGATCAGCCAAGGACGGATGGACTTTGATCTGTTGATTGCAACTCCAGACATGATGAAAGATGTGGCGAAATTAGGCCGACTGTTGGGGCCGCGTGGCTTGATGCCCTCCCCCAAAGGCGGTACCGTCACCTTTGATCTGTTGCAAGCCGTGAAAGAGTTCAAAGCCGGTAAAGTTGAGTACCGGGCCGATCGGACCGGCATTGTCCACATCTTGTTTGGCAAATGTAGCTTTGCACCGGATGCCCTGTTGGAAAATCTCAAGGCGGTGCAGGAATCCATTGATCGAAATCGTCCTTCAGGAGCCAAGGGAAAGTATTGGCGAACAATGTATCTTTCTGCTACGATGGGACCCGCGATTGAAGTGGACATCAACGCCCTTCGAGATCTAAAAGTTGGAGCAGCCTAAGATCCCCTACTGGATCCAACAGGTTTCCCCCACAGTTCAAGAAGATTGACGAGTCTAGTCCTAATCGATCACGTCGATGCATCCAGTTGAGCGGGATTGATGATCTGCTTCCTCAATCAATTGGGTCACGGGATCAGACCGTTGTTGATCGGAATCGTTAACACAGTTGCTAAACAATGGGTGGGACGGCATGGAGCAATGTAACTCTGAATCGGTGATCTAAACAAAACATTTGGACAAGATCCTGTTCAGCGTTAAGTGTCAAAACCTATTCATCCCGAACCGTAGACCGCAGGGGCCATTGGCTTAATTGCCTGCCGAGGTTTGAGATCCTGGTTCTGAGGGAGTTCTATCCCTTAGGTCAACCAGTAATCTCATCATCTCTTGGGTCTCGGTTACACCGGGGCTTTTTTAGTGGGTTTAGATCCTAGACCTTCTGAACAGTCCACAGGTATTGCACACACGACTCGATCCGTGCAATCCAGTCGGTTGAAGGGGGGAGATGCCCCACCCATGTAGCAAAAAGGAGGTGAGAGTATGGGAAAACAACCTCTGTCCTACAAGATTGAGGTCGTTGAGGAGGTTGGATCGATCCTGGATAGTGCCCAGATGACCTTTGTGATCGATTACAAGGGTTTGACGGTTGCTGAGATGAATGATCTGCGGGCTGAGCTTCGGAAAACCGATTCGGTCTGTATGGTTGTCAAGAACACCCTGATGCGGCGGGCGATTGCGGATCGGCCTAAGTGGGCTGGAATTGGTACCTTTTTGAAGGGTCCGATGGCCTTCATCATGATCCGGGGTGACATCAAGGAAACCCTCAAGGCTTACCAGGCATTCCAGAAGGCATCGAAAAAGACGGAGTTCGTAGGAGCTGCCGTCGAGGGTTTAGCTCTGGATCTGGATCAAGCCAAGGCGATTGCCGATCTGCCACCGAAGGAAGTCTTGATGGCTCAGGTGGCCGGAGGGCTCAACGCGATGGCGACCCAGTTGGGAGTTGGCATCAAGGCATTGCCCTCACAGCTTGCTCGTGCGATCAACGAGGTACCTGCGTCACTGGGACGTGCATTGCAAGCCGTAGCCACCCAAGATCAGGGCGAAGGCGAGGCTACCTAAGGGGTGAGCGATCCGTGGATTTGACTGGGTTTCTCCTTAGTATCCCCGTGAATCCTAAAGGCTACATGGATCCCTGAAGGATCAGAGCGTTTCAGAGAGTTCTGAACAAGTTTGTGGTTTTGTGACTAGTTTCTGTGATTAGGAGTTCATCTGATGACTGAGCGTGTTGAAAAGATCCTGGAAGAGCTGAAAGCTCTAAGCTTGCTGGAAGCGGCTGAGTTGGTCAAAGCGATCGAGGAGACCTTTGGCGTTAGTGCTGCTGCACCTGCAGGCGGAATGATGATGGCTCCCATGGGCGCAATGCCAGCAGCCCCTGCCGAGGAAGCCGCCCCTGTGGTCGAGGAGAAAACCGAATTCGATGTGGTTCTGGAAGAATATCCTTCCGACAAGAAGATCGCGATTCTCAAGGTGGTACGCGAGATCACGGGTTTGGGCCTGAAAGAAGCCAAGGAGACGGTGGAATCTGCTCCGAAAGCGATCAAAGAAGGCATCTCCAAAGAAGACGCCGAAGCGATCCAGAAAAAGCTGGAAGAGGCTGGAGCCAAGGCATCGGTCAAGTAAACCTGGGAGTCCCTCCATTCGGTTTCGTTCATGTTGACGCATCTGGATCCATGCCTATGAAATTAGTGTGGATCCAGATTCATCCTGAAAATATCCTCTCCATACCCCATAACCGAACCCCATAACAACTACAGCATCTTCTCTAGAAACTGCTGTGCCCGCTCTGATCGAGGATTCGAGAAAAACTCACTTGGAGGGGCATCTTCGACTAACAACCCCTGATCGAAAAAGCAAATGCGATCGGCAACTTCTCGTGCAAACCCCATCTCATGGGTCACAATAATCATGGTCATATTGGAATGGACCAGGGACTTCATCACATCGAGAACTTCCCTCACCATTTCTGGATCAAGAGCCGACGTGGGTTCATCAAACAGCATGACGTCTGGCTCCATTGCTAACGATCGAGCAATAGCAACTCGCTGCTTTTGCCCCCCTGATAATTTAGACGGATAAACATCTGCTTTGTCTGATAAGCCCACCCGCTTCAGTAATTCCAAAGACTTTTCGTTAGCTTGCTGTTTGCTAACACCTTTGACCTTGATCGGAGCGTAAGTCAAATTTTGCATCACGGTCATATGTGGAAATAAATGAAAATGTTGGAACACCATCCCCACCCGTTGACGCAATTCCATAATGTTCGTGGAAGGTGATGTAACCTCAGTATTCTTGATCGAGATCTGGCCAGAGCTTGGCTGCTCCAGACGGTTAATGCAACGGAGAAACGTAGATTTGCCGCAACCTGAAGGCCCAATCACAGCCACCACCGATCGCTCCTGGATCACTGTCGAGATCCCTTTTAAGACGTGAAGGCTGCCAAAATACTTGTGCAGATCAGTTACACTAATCACTTCGTCTCAACCTCGTTTCTAGACTTTGGGCTGCAAAGGTTAGGCTGATCACCAGAATATAGTAGATCAAGCCTGCAATCAAAAGCGGTTCAAAATAAAGAAACTTCTCAGCTGCCACGATCTGAGCTCGCCGTAAAATGTCGGTCACGCCAATCACGGAAACAAGAGCAGAATCCTTGAGCAAGGCAATACTTTCATTCACCAGGGCAGGCAAGATCGTTTTGAGGGCTTGGGGAAAGATCACATCGATCATCATCAAACGATACGGCACACCTAAGGAAGCTGAAGCATCCCACTGGCCTCGATCAATACCTAAAATGCCCCCTCGGATCGTTTCAGATGTGTAAGCTCCAGAGTTGAGGCTAAACGTGAGCACTCCAGCTTGAAGTGGGGTAATGTTGTAGCCCGTAAGCTGCGGGGTGGCGAAATAGATCAAGCTTAGCTGCAAAATCAAAGGAGTTCCTCGAAAGATCGAGGTGTAAGCCATGGCCAACCACCGGAGTGGACCTAGGGGGGAGATTTTGATCAACGACAAGATCATGCCCCAGCTAAACCCCAGCAGGATCGAGAGCAAGGTGAACTGAAGGGTGACCAACACACCCATCACAATGAAGGGGACACGGGGCAAAATCTGTTGAAAATCAAATTCCACGACAGCCTACACCTCAATAGGGATCAAGACTCGACCAAGGTTTACTCAGCTGGGGTCTCTAGATCAAACCACTTCAGGACCAGTTCCTCCATTTTGCCGCTTTCTTCCATCTCCGCCAGAACCTGGTTAAAATCATCCACCCATTCGGAACCCTTCGGAAACGCGACTGCCGATCCACTGGGTCCCTCAGTTGGGATCACATTGAACTCCAGATCAGGGTTAGAGGCAACATAGCCTTGGGCAATAGTATCCTCAACAATGGCAGCATCAATCCGACCAGATTTGATCTCTTGGATCAGTTCAGGCAACTTGTTGAGTGCTTTCAACTCAATCGAGTCGTCAGCTTCCACAAAATCTTTAGCAGCACCTTCTTGAATACTGCCCAGCTGGACACCCACCAATTTTCCACTCAGCTCCTCAACCGTTTCTAGATCACTTCCTGCTTTGGCAATGATCGTATTTTGAGCTTCGAAATAAACATCTGAGAAGTCGGCATTTTGGAGCCGTTCTTCGGTCGGGGTCATGCCTGCCATCACAAAGTCAACTCGCTCTGCTTGCAAGGCTGGAATGAGACCATTGAAATCCATATCCGTGATCTCAAGCTCAAAGCCCAACTGATCAGCAATATAGTTGGCAATATCAATATCAAAGCCAACGATCTGTTGCTCACCTGTGGAGGTATCGTAAAACTCGTAGGGGGGATAGTCTGCTGAGGTTCCCATCGTCAAGGTTGGCCGCGATTGAGCCTGAGCGCTCCCCTGCCAAGAGGTATGGAAGGCGGACCCCAAGGCCCCTAACCAAACCGATCCTGCTGCAACAGAAGCGATCGCTAAGGTGAAGAGTGTGTGGCGTCTGTTCATAAACCCAATAGTTCCTTGCTGTGAGTGGATAATAACGGATCACCTGACGATCAACCTTTACAATCTAATTAACAATTCCGGAGTGTTTCACTGATTCAAACTCAGCCCCAGGATGATCGCAAGTCTTTATTCAGACTGACTCAGGTGACCAAGGTTCCCACATTGCCAGATTGATACCCATCATTGTGTTTAGTGTGAACTATATTATGTTTGCAGGAGGTAATTTTACGATTGCGATGATCTGTATTATGTTTTCTGTGAACTTTTGCTGTGAATTTTTGCCGTGAACTTTTGCTGTG
>CAZONZ010000063.1:0-3807 GCA_964581005.1 uncultured bacterium | reverse complement strand
TATTATGTTTTCTGTGAACTTTTGCTGTGAATTTTTGCCGTGAACTTTTGCTGTGGATTTTTGTAGTGAACTTTTGAAGATCATAAGGTGCTGTCCCCTCAGCGGATGAACACTCTCACACTCATCAAGATCACTGCATCTGGATATTCAGACCATTTCAAGATAGGTCAAACCAGATCGATGTCAACTGAGTCAACCCATCGATCTGGATATGATGATAAAAATTGGGTGAAGAGCTGAATTAGCCTTCTTTATTCACAAAGTGCAACAGCCCTATCATTCGGGCTCGCTTGATTGCGGAGGTCAGATCTCGTTGCTGCTTTGCAGTCAGACCCGTAATGCGGCGGGGGAGGATCTTGCCGCGCTCAGTGACAAAACGGCGCAATAACTCGACATCTTTGTAGTCAATCGGATCACCCGGCTTGATAGGGGACATCCGCTTGCGTGAATAAACCATGCTCAGCTCTCTCTGGGGAACGTGATCGCGTGAATGTTTACTTGATCTCTTTGTGGACAGTGTGACGGTTGCAATGGGGGCAGAATTTCTTCAGCTCTAGGCGCTGAGTCGTATTCCGCCGATTCTTCATGGTGGTATAACGGTTGACTCCTGGAGATCGCTTGTCCGGGTTGGTGCGGCACTCGGTACACTCCAGGTTGATGATCAGCCGAACATCTTTTGCTTTAGCCATAGGTGCAGAGTCACTCGGTTGGAGTTACTGGGATGGATCGCTGTTTGAGCGCGATCACCAATTATCCATCTTTTTCTTGGCAGAATCAACCCATGTTTTGACTTGCTTACCCGTTTGTTGGCGCAGATCACGGGTATTCCGACCAACGCCCTTGCTCATCCGTCCCACTTGATCGGAGAGATCAGCAACGGTATCATTGCGCTTGGCTTGCTTGAGCAGATCCTCCGCGACGGACTTGACCTCATCAGCGGCATCGCCCTCAATGATCTCTTCCAGAAACTGGATCGCTTTCTCGTCAAAATGAAACCCTTGATCGGATTCAACGACTTGGGTCCGTCCGGCGCGATCATGGATGGATTGACGCTTCTCTTTGTCAAACACAGCAAATAACCCATCGGCAGCAAGGGGCACGATCAGGGCTTCGGTGAGCACCAGGAGAGAAGTAACGCCTTCACGAGCAACCGATCGGATCAAGGACGGAGATTGATCGGTTTCGGTGTCGATGGTTTTGATATTGAGCAGCCATTTGCCAAAGCTCTGGCCTCTAGGCAGGGACTGAAAATAGCCCCGATTGACCAACCAGGCTGCAAAGAATGCAGTATATCCCGTGAAACTGACGGCCTCAGCTCCCATTCCAAACAGAGAGGCGATCCCTTGAGCTACATAGGAAGCCCCTAAACCTAGACCGAAATCAAAGGCAAAGGCACCCGCCCGCTTTTTCCATGTAGCAAGCTTGACGCCTGTTTCCACGGCAGCCGCTTGTTCGGTGGGGCGAGTGGCCGTTTCGGATTCTTGATCGGGAAAGCCTAACTTGGGGGCAGGGGGAGGCAGAGCCGAAAAGGTCTCCCATTCAGCTGCCGACTGATCCATCTGCTTGGTTTTGGGGCGTTGGCGTGGATCGGCGGGACGAGCCGAGAAGGGCGGACGACGTTCAGGAAACGGTTTCGGATCAGTCATCGTAAGGTCTATCCTGCGGGGTCTTTCCCAATTCTAGCTGACATCTTTGCAGGTCTAAAGTGACGGATTTGGAACAAGGCTCTTCGAAGCAATCATCAAACTTCAGGCTGGCACAGGAGTTGCGGGATCGGCCTGGTGGCTTGATGGGGCAAGAGATTGAGCCTGCTTGAGCCACTGTTGCAGCGTCTGGCCTTCGATCACCTCAGTTTCAAGCAGATGCTGGGTGATGGATTCCAAGAGATCTCGATTTTGGGTCAGGATCGTTAGGGCTTGCTGGTGGGCAGTTTCGACCAGATCCTTGACTTCGGCATCAATGGCTTGAGCTGTGTGTTCACTCACTGATCGACGCGCATTTGGCATACCGCCATCCAAAAACATGGACTGTCTCCCTTGTTCGTAGGCCAACGGTCCCAGGACTTTGCTCATGCCGTAGGAAGTCACCATTCGTTCGGCTAGATCCGTTGCCCGTTGCAGATCATTCGAAGCCCCGGTGGTGACTTGACCAAAGATGATCTCTTCTGCTGCTCGTCCACCTAAAAGGGTTGCGATTTGACCGCGTAACTCCTTCTCATCTTGGAGGAAGCGATCCTCAGTTGGCAGTTGCAGGGTGTAGCCTAGGGCTGCCATGCCACGTGGAATGATCGAGATCTTGGCGATTTGATCGGTTTGCCCTGATGTTGCGGCTCCCACCAATGCATGACCGACTTCGTGATAAGCCACGATCTTTTTCTCTTTGTCGTTGAGCACTCGACTCTTTTTCTCCAATCCAGCGACCACACGCTCGATCGCTTCGGCAAAGTCAGCTTGAGCCACCGTCGATCGTCCATTCCGGGCCGCAAGTAACGCTGCCTCATTAACAAGATTGGCCAGATCAGCCCCTGCAAATCCAGGAGTGCGAGTGGCAATCGTTTTGAGATCAACATCCTCACCCAGCTTCACTTTGCGGGCATAGATCTGCAAAATGGCTAAGCGACCCGACAAATCAGGCCGATCAACCAACACTTGGCGATCAAAGCGACCTGGGCGAAGAAGAGCAGGATCTAAAGCTTCTGGTCGGTTGGTTGCGGCTAAGACGATCACGGTGGTATCTCCTGCCGCAAAGCCATCCATTTCTGTGAGCAACTGGTTCAGCGTTTGCTCCCGCTCATCATTGCCTCCGTAGAAGCCACCAGCTCCACCACGAGATTTCCCGATCGCATCTAATTCATCAATAAAAATAATACAGGGTGCTTTTTGCTTAGCCTGCTCAAACAGATCTCGAACTCTAGCCGCTCCAGCCCCGACAAATAACTCAACAAACTCTGATCCTGAGATCGAGAAAAAGGAAACCCCTGCTTCTCCAGCAACCGCTTTGGCCAGTAGAGTCTTGCCAGTTCCCGGAGGTCCGACCAGCAGCACACCTTTCGGGATCCGAGCCCCAATATCGGTAAAGCGCTTGGAATCTTTCAGGAATCCGACGATCTCGGCCAGCTCCGTTTTCGCTTCTTCTACACCCGCCACATCGTTGAAGGTAATGCGGGTGCCTTCGTCTTCGACATAAACCTTAGCCCGACTTTTGGTGAGAGATAACGCACCTTGAGGGCCTCCCATGCGGCGACCGATAAAAAACTGCCAGATCGCCACAAAGATCAACGGCGGGATCACCCAACCCAACAGGCTACTAAACCACTGATTTTGGCGAGGGGGAGCTGCCGCAAACTCAACGCCTTTACTTTCCAGTCGATTAGTGAGCTCCATATCAAAGATCGGGGTGGTTGCGAGGATCCGACCATACTCCTGATCGGCTTCCCCTTTGAGCTGATAGCGGATCTCGTCCTGGCCAATGTAGGCTCTATCGACTTCGCTGTCTTCCACTTGCTCAATAAACAAGCTATAGGGAACTCTGGGAATCTCAGGGCCGAAGAAGCGGGGCACGATCAGATTAGCCAGGAGGATGATTCCGGCGACCAACAAGAGAATATTACCGATCTGCCAGGAGCGGGGAGGACGAGGTTGATCTTTGATAGCCATAGGGATCCCAATGATGTTCTGTAGAGAGGTTCTGCCAAAATGGGAGTGTATTCTCAGATTCTACTCAAATCTTGACCCTCATCAGGGATTGTGTATTTTTATCTCCTGGGGGGTTCGGGGGGCTATAAGACCCACGCCATAATCTTCGATT
>CAZONZ010000062.1:6942-14238 GCA_964581005.1 uncultured bacterium | reverse complement strand
ATCCGGGAGCCGTTTATCAAGCTCGATCAATTCCTCAAGTTCCGAAATATTGTTGAGTCTGGTGGGCAAGCTAAGCTCTTGATCCAGTCTGGAGAAGTCGCGGTCAATGGGATCTGCGAAACCCGCCGAGGCCGTAAGCTGGTCCAGGATGATCAGGTCACGATTCAGGGGCAAACCTGGGTCGTGAATCTGGAGTCGGGTTATGAGCTTGATCCTTAAACTCTGGTCCAAGAAACTCTCATCCAGGCCCTGATCTGTCACTATCCATGCTCCAGCGCCCGATCTTGGCATCTCGATCCATTTGTCGCGTAGGTTGGAGAATAAGCAACAGTAGCAGATGATCCCCCATGCCCTGGCCCCCCTTGATCCCAGAGAATACGCTCCGCACCCACTTAACCGAAGGTAGCCCCCGCTTCCTAACGGTCAGCTCGGATGCATGTATGGGGGACGTGATCACTCAGATGCAGCACCACAACTGCCGTTATGCCCTCATCCTGGATCAGCAGCAGCAACTGGTAGGGATTTTCTCGGAGCAGATCGTCTTTAACCAGATTCGTCCTGCGGTCACGGGAGACCCAACGGGAGCAACCTCTGGAGGTCTTGATCTAAGCCAGCCGATCAGCCAGATCATGCAACCCCCTCTGCGAGTGATCGAGATTGATCTGCTCCCAACACTCTCCACCTTGCTCAAATGGATCAGACCGGCTCAGGTTCTGCCGATTGTGAATGGATCAAACTATCCCATTGGGATCCTCACGGAAGCCAGTTTATTAGCACTCCTGAACCACACTGAATCCGATCGGATGAATGCCGCCGTCGATGATGCTAATAATGCTGATGATGCTAGCCATTGGTTGAATTTAGAACCCTCTGATCCTGACTATCCACACCCCCAAGGTATCCAGGAGCAACTTAGAGTTTTAGAGGCCAGATTCCTGCAACAACAAGAACAATTTCAACTAGAGCGCCAGATCTTAGAAAAAACCTTGCGCGTGATCTATGATCAATCTCCCCAAATGATGGGAGTGATCGAAGTTTTTGATCAGACTATTCTCTTTATTTCCCAAAATGAAGCTGCAACGAGACTCCTGCAGATCCCAACCGGAGAAGCCCCTTCCGCACATGAATTAGGGTTGTCTATCGATCATGTCCAACACTGGATCGAAGCCTGTCACCAGAGTCAAGAGCAGCGTGAACCTGTTCAATTTGAAAGCCGTCTGCAATTTGGATCCCATATCCCATCCCCATCTTCTCCTTGGCTCTCCATCACCGTCTGTTTTACCGCGATCACTGCGCGAAACCGATCCCGATTTGCCTATGTCATCACCGATATTACCCAAAGCAAGGAAGCTGCTGAAGCTGTCCAAGCTAGTGAAATTCGCTATCGCCATGTGGTTGAAGCTCAGCAAGATCTTGTCGCTCACTATTCTCCCGATCATCGCTTTACCTTTATAAATCCAGCCTATTGTCAATTCCTCGGCCAATTTGCTCACGATCTAATCGGTCAAAGCATTTATGACACGATCCAACCGAATATTCAGGAGTCCGTCCGCGATCACCTTAATCAACTGACCCGAACCCACCCCATACAATCGATTGAGAACCCACAACACCGTACTGATGGCGAGATCCGCTGGTATCACTGGACCAATCAAGCCATTTTTGATGCCGAAGGCCAGCTCGTGGAAATTCAAGCTGTCGGTCGAGATATTACCGAATTACGACAAGCAGAACTCGATCTTCTCAGTACCCAAGCCGCCTTGCACCAGAGCGAGACCCAGTTTCGGATTGTGTTTGAACAAGCTCCGATCGGTATGGCGATTGCCAATATTGAGGGGATTATTCTGCAGGCGAATGATGCCTTTTGTCGCATGTTGGGCTACTCCCTCAGCGAGCTCCAAACCCGATCCTTTATGGAGCTCACCTATCCTGATGATCGAGGCCCGGATGCCCGTCTGTATGGCCGACTTTTACGAGGCGAGATCCGAAGTTTTTCTCTGGAGAAGCGCTATGTTGCCAAAGATGGACGAATCATCCATGCCTTGCTGCAAGTGATGCTGATCCGAGATCAACAAGGCCAGCCTAGTTATACGATTGGACAGATCGTTGATATTACCGAACGGACGCAAATGGAAACCCAGCTGCAACGGCGTAAAACCGCGATCCGTGAGCTGTATGAAGTCACCGCTGCCCAGGGACTCACTTTTTCCGATCGAGTTCAACAGTTTTTACGCTTAGGCTGTCAATGGTTTGATTTACCGATCGGCATCTTTGCCAACGTCGAAGGTGATCGCTATCAGGTTTTAGCCATCGAAGGAATGCAGGAGATCCAGCCTGGGGATGAATTTGATCTCAATCAAACCTTTTGCCGAGAAACGATCCAATCTGAGAGCCCGATTTATTTTGAATCCGCCAGCCACTCGCAATGGGCCAGTCACCCTGCCTTTGAAGTTCAACCGATCGAAGCCTACGCAGCAACCCGGATCCTGGTGTCGAATCAAGTGTATGGCACCCTCAACTTCTGCAGTTTTTTCCCACGAGTTCAGCCCTTTGAATCTTCCGATCTAGAACTGCTCCAACTGATGGCCCAATGGATCGGGGGTGAGCTCGAACGGATCCAGGCCCAAGAAGCTCTGCAAAACCAACTTCAACGGGCTCTCCTCCTCAAGCAGATCACCTCCAAGATCCGCAGTAGCTTGAATTCCACCCAGATCTGTCAGACGGCGGCCAACCAACTGGGCCAGACCCTACGAGTGGATCGCTGCATCATCCACGCCTACGTCCCCACCCCCCACCCCCTCCTCCCCCTCGTCGGTGAATACTTAGCTCCTGGCCAAACCTCGATCGGAAGTATCCCTATCCCCGTCACTGACAATCCTCATGCCCTCCAACTCTTGGGCCAGGATCAGCCTGTTGTCTCGAATAACATCATTGAAGATCCCTTACTCCATCCAGTGCAACATCTTTGCCAAGACCTTGGGATCCAGTCCATGCTAGCGATCCGCACCTCCTACCAGGGGCTTCCGAATGGCGTGATCGGACTCCATCAGTGTTCACGCTTACGGGAATGGACAAGTACGGAGATCGAATTGCTCGAAGCTGTTGCCGATCAAGTTGGGATTGGTCTAGCTCAAGCCCAGCTCCTGGAACAAGAACAAGCCCAAAAGCAATTACTGGCCCAGAAAAATCTAGATCTGGAGAAAGCCAAAGAAGCTGCCGAGATGGCCAACCGGGCCAAGAGTGAGTTTCTCGCCACCATGAGCCATGAGATCCGAACTCCCATGAATGCCGTGATCGGGATGACCGGGTTATTACTAGACACCTCACTCGATGAACAGCAGCAGGATTTCGTTGAAACGATCCGGAGTAGTAGTGATGCCCTCTTAGAGATCATCAATGACATCCTCGACTTCTCCAAGATCGAGTCCAACCGGCTGGAACTGGAGGAGCACCCCTTCCACCTCCACACCTGTGTCGAAGAATGCCTTGATCTATTGGCGGCAGTCGCAGCTGAGAAAAACTTAGAACTAGCTTGCTGGATTGATCCCAATGTTCCGCATACGATCATCGGTGACATCACCCGGCTGCGTCAGATCTTGGTCAACCTCTTAAGCAATGCCGTTAAATTTACAGAACGCGGCGAAGTCATGGTCTCGATCACCCCCGTTAAACGCTTACAACGCTCTCCAGAATGCACCTATCACCAGATCCGCTTTGCCGTTCGAGATACGGGAATTGGCATCCCTCCGGATCGACTCGATCGCTTATTTAAACCCTTCAGTCAAGTCGATGCGTCGATCACCCGTCAATATGGAGGCACAGGCTTAGGGCTAGCGATCAGTAAACGTCTCTGCGAAATGATGGGCGGATCCATGCAAGTTGAAAGTACCGAAGGTGTCGGTTCCATCTTTTCATTCACGATCCAAGTTCAAGAAGCACCTGGATCAGATACAGCCCATGCCCTAGAGCACCCGGTTCAACTCCAAGGCAAACATATTCTTGTTGTGGATGACAGTGCCGCCAACCGCCAGATCCTGACCCTCCAAACCCAGTCCTGGGGCATGACTGTGACCTCGTTTGCCTCCGGAGATCTCGCCCTCACCAGTCTGCAACAGGAGCGCTACGATCTCGCCATTTTAGATATGAGTATGCCGCAGATGGACGGATTAACGCTGGCCGCAGCGATCCGCAAACTCCCCCAGGGAAAACACTTACCTCTCGTCATGCTCACCTCAATTGGTCAGATCCGTTTACCGGAAGCCTATCAATCGATCCAGTTTGCCGCCTGGTTAACCAAGCCTGTCAAACAATCGCAACTCTACAACGCCATTGCAGGGATCTTTCACCACGATCAGGAGCAATCCCTGCCCAGCCAGCCTCCTGAAGAGCCCACCGAAATGGTGATTGACGAACACTTTGCAGAACAACGTCCCTTGCGGATCCTGGTCGCCGAAGACAATCAGGTTAACCAAAAAGTAGCCCTCTTAATGTTGAAACGCCTGGGCTATCGCGCGGACGCCGTCAGTAATGGTCTAGAAGCCCTCGCCTCCCTCGAACGGCAATCTTACGATCTGGTGCTCATGGATGTGCAAATGCCAGAAATGGACGGATTAACCGCCTCCGGTCTGATCCGGGCCAACCTCTCCGCCGTGGCTCAACCCTGGATCGTGGCCATGACTGCCAATGCCATGCAAGGGGATCGGGAAAAATGCTTAGCCTCAGGGATGGACGACTACGTGAGCAAACCTGTCCAGATCCGGGAGCTAGCCCGTGCCCTGGAAAAAGGCTATCTGCGTCGCCAAGGCATATCCCAGCATACGGAATTAGTCTCGATCCCTTTTGAAACAGCCCCAGAAGTCGTGATTGATCGAGCCGTCTTACAAGAACTCCGGAAAATCGCTGGGGACAATGCAGAAGCCGATCAATTTTTAATCACCTTGATCGAGAGCTACATCGAAGACAGCCCCAATTTAATGACCGCCATGCAAGCTGCAATCAAAGCCCATGATCCGACCTCTCTATGGCAAGCTGCTCATACGCTCAAGTCAACCAGTGCTTCTCTTGGAGCGCTTTCCTTAGCTAATCTCTGCCGTCAAATTGAGAAAATGGGACGAGCCGGTGATCTGAATCCAGTTCAACTCCTGCAACCCGAATTAGAAACCACCCACCACAAAACCCTCAAACACCTTCGCTTAGAACTCAATGAGATTCAGTTTCGAGCTCAAGTCAATTCTGAGCAACCCCTTAGCTTGATCGAATCAATCGAATCAGGCTTTTGGGGCAACATCGACGGAGATCTTTTCGAGTCGGATTCTGCACAATAACAATCAAGATGTTGCTCTAAGCACCCTTCGACGAAGAAGAGATCTTTAAGGGTTCTGAAAGTTGTATCGAATCATGATCGGCGTGATCGAAAGAATCTTGATGGATCACCTGGGAACTCAGATAGCCACTGATCAAACCTACTCCCAACCACCACAACATTTGGATCTGGGGTCGATACCAAACTGTGTCCACCAACCCATGTCCCATCAGACCTAAGCACATCGCCAAACCTGCTGCTAGCCAAAGCCCTTCCAAATCCAAGCGATCTAGTGCCAATCGCCATCCCCGGATCCCTTGCCCGACCAACACGATCACCAACCACAAAAACGCTGTTATCCCCACGATCCCCGTTTCGACCATGATCTCCAACGGTACCGAGTAAGCTCCTAACGCGCTGTAATTGGATCGTTGATAAAGCGGATAAACCCGGTTAAACGCCCCATTCCCCGGCCCAATCCCCAAGATCGGAAAATCCCGGATCATTTCCAGCACCGAAAGCCAAACATTGATCCGAAAATTGTTACTGGAGTCCGCCCGCCCAGCAAAATAACTTTGAAAGCGTAAACTCAACGTCTCGACGATTCCTTGCACCTGCTCCGGACCGATCGCCACCACTCCCGCCAGGACAAATCCAGCAATCCCCGCCAGCACCATCGGGATCGTCCACCGCCGCCAACGAGTCGGCACACTGACCCGGATCCATTGGATCAAAGGGATCCCAACTGAGACAAGCGCCACCAATGCCCCGATCCACGCTCCCCGACTTAGGGTCAACATCAAACACAACAGATTCATCCCCGTGATCCCTAGCGCCAACACCTTGCAGCCCCAGGACTGCCAGATCCAAACAGCAGCAAGCCCCAAGGGGATCACAGCCACCAAATATCCCCCATACAAATTCGGGTTATCCAAGTAGCTGTAAACCCGTGTCACCCCCGTCAATCCAGATTGGGGATCGACCCAGGTTGCCAAATCCTCCGCCCCGTAAAAATACTGACGTAACCCGTAGATACTCATCCATAAACTCACCAGCAGCACTCCCCCCACCACCCAGGATCGGTACTGCCGCTGCACCAATAGCTGATGGAGAAAGAATGCACCAAGCACATAGATCGTTAACTTGATCCACCCTTCTACAGCCACATAAGTCACGGGTGACAGGATCATCGCTAACGTCGCAATCCCCCAAAACAGCCCTAACGGCAAATGGATCGGACTAACATCAATCGATCCGATCAACCAGCGCAACCCCAGCAATCCCGCCATGACAAGCAGGATCAATCCCAACGGTTGAGTTGAAGCGTGAGAAGCCCATCCAAAGTAAGCCCAAGCCACCAATAAACTCATCCCATCCAGCCACTGGGCCAACCCCGTTCGATCACCCCAGGATCGCAGCACTCCTGCCGTCCTCCCCCAGAGACTTGCCTCCCACCACTGTTGAGCAGAACAATTCCACAACAGGATCGATTGCCAAACAGGTTGCCAAGATGATGAAAATGCTCCCATACGCCCTCATTGAACACCACAAAAGGTAACTGGTCACAGCAAGAAGGTGGCTTATTGAGAATAATACCTCCCCAAGCCCAAAGTTTTCCCATCGTCTTCAAGATTCCTGCAGGGTTGGCGACCAACGCCCCATCCCTGATCATAGACAACCTAACTCTGCCACTGATCTAGGGTGCCGTCCAGTTCCACATTCTGCACAGGTACCGCTATCTCAGGAACGCCCATCTGATCGGGATGACGTTCGTGGTGGAAAAAGATCACTGCCGAATGGAGTGAACATCAGCCTCCTCGGTGCGAAAACTGAGGTGCTTGAGGCGAGCGGTTTGGTGGAATCGATCGAGGAGTTTGAGAGATTTCGGAGAGGAGAGCAGGGTGAGAGGGTTAAGCGGCAGACAGAATTGCCTTATGAAGCAGCCGTCGAATCGGAATATGTGTGAGAAGAGAGGAACGGTTGAAGATCATAGT
>CAZONZ010000062.1:0-6842 GCA_964581005.1 uncultured bacterium | reverse complement strand
GTTGAAGATCATAGTATTGTTTGAGGACAAGGGGAGAAAGATAACAAATGATCAAGACGGCTGCCTAGATCCGTTAAGTTGGCATTAGACAGCTTGAACCCCGCGAGATCATGCAATAAAATACGAGTTAGGCCACGGTGAGTCGTTCCGCTCGCTCCCAGCTTCGTTTCTAGGCTACTGAGCTGCTTCGCTTCAGGGTCTGAGCCTGTCAGTCGCGTGGACCTCGGCGTCAATGTTACATCCCGGTTATCGTTCAATATGTTGTTGTTCTTTTCCCGCCTAACACGGGTTTGCACCGGACGCTTCAGCCCATACGCTGGATGATAGAATTTTGAGGATATCGGCGCGTCGGTGAAACGGGCCGTTAGACGCTACTCTTGCAAAGCCATTGCAAGCTTTGTGCTATAGTGATCTACTACAATCAAACACTTGGATGTTAAGTCCTATGGCTCAAGAGCAAACACTGGGAAGCAACGCCGAGTCTGGTAGAAGAGTGGTTTCACTCAGCTTTCCTGCCTCCCGCCTAGCTTTGGCTAAGTCAAGCAAAGGTGAGCTGGCTAAGGACATTGCATACCTTTCCCAACTCTATTCTAGCGGTGAGATCAGTGAGAAGGCATTCGAAAATCTTGTGGAGAAAGCCTGTCAACTTTTCGTTGAGGTAGAAGTTGAAAGAAGGTTAAGTGCCTATTTGGAGCACAAAATCATTCGGTTATTACATAAGCTAACATCTGAATTGGGCGATTCTGATCTGACACTTTTAGGAGCTAATGGAGAAGATGACTGGGTCTGAAGCTGAAGACAAAGAGGCGACTGAAGCTGGTATTCAACCGGAAAAATCTTCATCTCAGGATTTGACTAAGAACTCAGGTAGTAGTCAGGAAGCAAAGCTCCCAGAGATCCTGGAAAAACTTCTTCCTGACGAAGTCAAGCAAGGCATGCCCACAAGGACGAAGAGAGAGATTGAATTAGCTTTTTCTCTCGAAGGACGGCGAGAATCATCCTCTCTGATAGATCTTACTGGCAAGATTGAATCGAGCCATATTACTCAATTCCTTAAAAACGATGCTGAACAGAATGAGAGAACTTTCAAAGACTCTCAGATCTCGAAAAGATACACATTGATATATGTCCTGATCTTCTGCACCCTCTTCGTCTTCATAACAATTTTTCTTGTAGATCGAAATGTCAGTATCTATTCCGATCTCTTGAAAATATTTGTTGCCTTTGCTGGTGGTTTTGGTAGTGGTCTAGGCTATAAAAGTTTTAGAGATAGGAGCAACAAAAGTTGAGAGGATCCAGGTTGATTGCAAACACTCTCACAGCATCTAACTTCTGCTGCAGCGGACACTTCGGTCACCGCAATCCTGCTACAATTTTAGAGATCTCGTCGCGCCGCTGAGCTCCGGCGTTAGGTTTACCCTACGATCGCAAACTCTAGGCCAAGGATTTCCCCAAGATCATAAGTCGTATGATCCGTGAGATTGGTGTCGGAAAGTTCGAGATTGTAGAAGTCCATCCAGTCTGTGTGATCAAAATAGGGGCCTGCGTGCCAGGTGCCCAGATCAAGCTTGACGAAGCAGATCCCGGAGATTTTGAAAACCTGCAGTTGATCGAGATCAATGGGATCAGACGGAGGAGCCACAGCCAGATACCAGGGTTGACCTTGGACCGATCCCAGACATTGAGTACAGCGTTTGTGTTGAGTGATCCGGGTAAAGCGTAGAGGTCGTTGAGCCAGCCGCATAATATAGAAGCGTGGGATCCCTTGATCTAAAACGAGTTGAGCATCTGCTTGATCGAAGGGTTTTCCATCTTCCGTCGGACCCATCACTTGACCATAAGGAGCAAACCCGGTTGGGGAGATCGGTTGAGCCGTGATTTGGCGAAGAACGGGAGTGGATCGATCATTCATAAGCATTCCAATCCTGAACTAATAGGCTGACAAAATTCTGAACGAGATCAAACTCCCGTCTCGGCACGGGCAAGCAATTGCTGAGCACGGTAGAAGGCCGCGATCGATTTTGCATCGAATTCCGAACTCGTTTGACTCAACTCAATCAGTTCATCCAGAGTGAACCCGACCACAGTAATATCTTCATCGTCGTCCTGAGCAGGCGGATGCTCCAAGACTTCCAGATCTCGCGCAAGAAAGGCAAACATGATCTCATCGCTATAGCCAGGAGCCAGATAAAACTGCCCTAAGCTATCCCACCGATGCCCCCGCATCCCAATCTCTTCTTCTAATTCGCGCCGGATTGTTTGTTCTGGATCTTCACCCGGCTCCAGAGTACCTGCGGGAAACTCGTAGATATAGGATCCTACAGCAAAGCGGTATTGACGAATGCAAAGAAATTTACCGTCAGCTGTGTAGGGAACAGCAACTGCTCCACCAGGATGTAGTAAATAGTCCCGCTCTCCTTCCTTATCCCCTGGAAAGCGCATCATCCGGCTCACAAAGGTGTACTTGCGACCTCGGTAGCACAAGCGCTCAGCCAGGATCTGGGGTGGGTGGGTGGGGGACAAAAACGAACTGGCTGCGGGCGGCAGAATTGACATCCAACGTACTCCTGATCCGGACAATGGTTAAGCTCATGGATCCACTGACGTCACGATCCTGAAAAAGAATTGACATGATTGATCCGGGATCGTTATAATCAGTTGCCTGTGAGTAAAATGATTTTTCCAGCGATCCAACCCTATGCCCACGATCCAACAGCTTGTTCGTGAGGAGCGTAGTGTCGCCAAAGTCAAGACCAAGTCGCCTGCGTTGAAAGCCTGTCCGCAGCGACGAGGGGTTTGCACTAGAGTCTACACTACAACTCCCAAAAAGCCCAATTCTGCCTTGCGCAAGGTTGCCAGGGTGCGATTGACCTCAGGATTCGAGGTCACCGCCTACATTCCAGGGATCGGTCATAACCTGCAAGAGCACTCCGTGGTGATGATTCGTGGGGGACGGGTTAAGGATCTGCCTGGAGTTCGCTACCACATTATTCGGGGAACCCTTGACGCTGCTGGAGTTAAAGATCGGCAGCAGGGGCGATCGAAATATGGAGCGAAACGGCCCAAGCCCGGTGCTCCGGCTAAAGGTGCTCCAGGTAAAGGGAAGAAGTAATTGACGTCTGATGGGTCTTCGGATCCTCTGGGACGCCAGACTCTTAACCGATCGAGATTGACTGATCGAGCCTCCTTCCGTTTCATTAGCCATTCCTTCAACCTACCGAAATCCCTATGTCTCGCCGCAACCGTGCTCCCCGTCGTCAGGTCAGTGCCGATCCCAAATTCAACAGTCGGCTGGTGACCATGTTGATCCGCCGTCTGATGCTGGATGGCAAAAAGTCTATTGCTGCCTCGATCGCATATGAAGCCATGAGCATTATTGAGCAACGGACGGGCACGGATCCGCTCACCGTGGTTGAGAATGCGATCCGGAATACGACCCCGATCCTAGAGGTCAAAGCTCGGCGGGTGGGGGGTGCAACCTACCAGGTGCCGATGGAGGTGCGGAGTGAGCGGGGAACGTCGTTGGCATTGCGCTGGATCGTTCAGTTTTCGCGGAGCCGTCCAGGAAAATCGATGGCAAGCAAATTGGCCAACGAGCTGATGGATGCCTCCAACGAGACAGGGAACGCGATCCGGCGGCGGGAGGAAATGCATCGGATGGCGGAAGCGAACAAAGCCTTTGCCCATTACCGCTACTAGCTGCGTTGCACCCAAAAACCGTTAAGATTGGAAAAGATCACTTCATAGACTGCAGCCATCTGCAGAGGCGTCAAGGAGGTCATTGTGGCAAGCACAGTTCCGCTGGAACGAGTCAGAAACATTGGTATTGCTGCCCATATTGATGCAGGCAAAACGACCACCACTGAACGCATCCTGTTCTACTCCGGCATCATCCACAAGATGGGTGAAGTTCACGATGGGAATGCTGTCACAGACTGGATGGCCCAGGAGCGCGAGCGCGGCATCACGATCACGGCAGCAGCCATTTCTACGAGCTGGAAAGATCACCAGATCAACATTATCGATACACCCGGACACGTGGACTTCACCATCGAAGTGGAACGCTCCATGCGCGTGCTGGATGGGGTGATCACAGTCCTCTGCTCGGTCGGCGGTGTGCAGCCTCAGACAGAAACAGTATGGCGGCAAGCCGATCGCTACCGAGTTCCCCGAATCATCTTTGTCAACAAAATGGATCGGGTTGGAGCCGACTTCTTTCGAGTTTTAGGCCAGGTCCGCGATCGCCTACGGGCCAATGCTGTGCCCATCCAAGTACCGATTGGTCGAGAGGATCAGTTCCACGGGATTGTTGATCTGGTCGGTCAGAAGGCGTATATCTACACCAATGACGTCGGTACAGATATCCAGATCACGGATATTCCAGAAGACATGAAGGAGATTGTTCAGGAATATCGGGCCAAGTTGATCGAAGCGGTAGCAGAAACCGACGAAGCCTTACTGGAGAAGTTCTTTGCTGAAGAAGACTTTTCCGAAGAAGAGCTGAAAGCTGCGATCCGCAAAGCCACGATCAACAGTCAACTGATTCCCATGTTGTGCGGATCAGCCTTCAAGAATCGAGGTGTGCAGGTTCTGTTGGATGCTGTGGTCAGCTACTTGCCTTCCCCCCTTGATATTCCCCCGGTTAACGGCTTGTTGCCGGATGGATCTGAAGCCGTCCGTCATGCGTCAGTGGATGAACCTCTCTCAGCCTTGGCCTTCAAGATCATGGCTGATCCATATGGTCGTTTGACCTTTGTCCGTGTGTACTCAGGGGCTCTGCAGAAAGGGACCTATGCGCTCAACTCCACCAAGAATAAGAAAGAACGGATCTCGCGTTTGATCGTGCTGAAGGCCGATGAGCGGATCGAAGTGGACCAGTTGCCTGCTGGATCGCTGGGAGCTGTGCTGGGTCTGAAGGATACCTTTACTGGGGACACACTCTGTTCGGATCAAGCTCCGGTGATTCTAGAATCCTTGTTCATTCCTGAGCCTGTGATCTCGGTTGCCGTTGAGCCTAAAACCAAGAGCGATTTGGAAAAACTCTCCAAGGCACTTCAGTCTCTCTCCGAAGAAGATCCGACCTTCCGGGTGCGTGTCGATCCCGAAACCAACCAGACCGTGATCTCTGGGATGGGTGAGCTTCATCTGGAGATCTTGGTGGATCGGATGCTGCGGGAATTCAAGGTGGAAGCCAATGTGGGTGCGCCACAGGTTGCCTACCGCGAAACCGTCCGCAAACCAGTGAATCGTGCTGAAGGTAAGTTTGTCCGTCAGAGTGGCGGTCGGGGTCAATACGGCCATGCGGTGATCGATCTGGAACCGGGTGAGCCTGGATCCGGCTTTGAGTTTGTCTCCAAGATCGTGGGGGGTGTAGTTCCCAAAGAGTATGTAGGGCCGATCGAGCAAGGCGTCAAAGAAGCTTGTGAATCCGGTGTGGTGGCAGGCTTCCCCTTGATCGATGTCCGAGCTACTCTGGTGGATGGCTCCTACCACGAAGTGGACTCGAACGAGATGGCCTTCAAGATCGCTGGATCGATGGCCCTGAAAGAAGCTGTTAAACGGGCAAATCCTGTCCTCCTCGAACCGATGATGAAGGTCGAGGTCGAGGTTCCTGAAGCCTTTGTGGGAGATGTGATTGGTGATATCAACTCTCGCCGGGGCCAGATGGAAGGGATGGATACGGAGTCTGGGATCTCAAAAGTGACCGCCAGAGTGCCTTTGGCCGAGATGTTTGGTTATGCCACCGACATTCGCTCCAAAACTCAGGGGCGAGGTACCTTCTCGATGGAATTCAATACCTACGACGAGGTTCCTCGCAGTGTCGCTGAGACGATCGTTGCTAAATACAAAGGGAACGAGTAATTCACACAAGGACGTTGAAGATTCATGGCACGCGCTAAGTTCGAACGGAACAAACCTCACGTCAACATCGGCACCATTGGCCACGTTGACCACGGCAAAACCACGCTGACAGCAGCGATCACCTCCACACTTTCCGCTCTGGGGCAGGCCAAGGCGCGAAAGTATGACGACATTGACGCAGCCCCTGAGGAAAAGGCTCGTGGGATCACGATCAATACCGCTCACGTGGAATACGAGAGTGAATCCCGCCACTACGCCCACGTGGACTGCCCTGGTCATGCTGACTATGTGAAGAACATGATCACAGGGGCCGCTCAGATGGATGGGGCGATTTTGGTGGTGTCGGCGGCTGATGGCCCCATGCCCCAAACTCGTGAGCACATTCTGCTGGCTCGTCAGGTCGGGGTTCCTAGTCTGGTCGTTTTCCTGAACAAGGAAGACATGGTCGATGATGAGGAACTGATGGAACTGGTTGAGCTTGAGGTCCGAGAACTCCTCTCCGCCTACGATTTTCCTGGGGATGATCTTCCGATCGTGAAAGGATCGGCTCTGAGGGCTCTGGAAAAGATGCAGGAGGATCCATCAGTGCAGCGGGGATCTGATCCTTGGATTGACAAAATCTACGATCTGATGGATTCCGTCGATGCCTACATCCCCACCCCTGAGCGGCCCATTGACAAGCCCTTCTTGATGGCAGTTGAAGACGTCTTCTCGATCACAGGTCGGGGGACGGTAGCGACAGGCCGGATCGAGCGGGGTACGGTCAAGGTTGGTGAAACGGTTGAGCTTGTGGGTCTGAAGGAGACTCGCTCCACAACGGTGACTGGCCTGGAGATGTTCCAGAAGACGTTAGACGAAGGGCTCGCTGGAGATAACATCGGCATCTTGCTGCGGGGTATTCAAAAGGCGGATATTGAGCGCGGCATGGTGATCGCTAAGCCCAAGAGCATCACACCCCACACCAATTTTGAATCTGAGGT
>CAZONZ010000061.1:0-14304 GCA_964581005.1 uncultured bacterium | reverse complement strand
ACCCAGGGAATCTCCACCCATATCCCCTAGCGATTGGGTGGAGAGGATGTCAATGCTTAGAAACTCATAGGTTCCCAGCATCCTCAGATCGTTTGACTCATCTGGAGCGACAGCAGCAGTTGCAGGTGGAGTATCAAGGGATGCGGCTAGTGTTGGGACAGCTTGGGGTGTTGGATCGAGCAGCCACTGAGATCTTAGGGGTTTTGGATCAGGGACAACCCAAGATCTTGGAGGCCAGTCTCTAAAGTCAATCAGTCAGCATCACATTAGTCCTGCAGTTCAGCCTGAAGGCGAGCTCGCAAACCGATCACGGTGATTCCAACAATCTCCTCATTGACTGGGTTATAGCGCAGGATCAATCCATCTCCGATATCGACTGCAAGTGCGGGCTGGGGATCCCCCACAGACAGGTATAGAACATCAGCCTCAGGATCGTAGTTGCTCACAACGGTAAGCCGCGAAGACTGCCTTAGGGGGGAACGGAAGAATTGGAGGAATGCTGCACTTTCCATAGAGTTCTTCTTCCTGCTGAAGGTTTACGAGTCAAATAGGCTGTGATGATAAATCCATCATCAGCCGAATCATCCCATTACTCTCCAAGTCTTTCAAGTGATCCAAGAAAAACAGAAAAACGCATCACCACTTACCCTATTGTCACCGATTGGAGTAATCACTCTGGGGTAGTGAGGCAGATGGACCACTGCTCTTCCCATTGGCTGATCAGGCGGCTATTGCTTAGGGTAATATCTAACATCTCGGAGAGAGCATGACTAAAGGAGGTGGATCCATCTGCACCAAACATGTGAGCGATCTCATGAAGATAAGTACTGAGGGCACTCCCAAAACATGGAGGCTGCAGTAAATACTCTTTAAGCGCAATATAGGGTAAGCGATATCGGATCTTTAAGCCCCGAAATAAGATTGGATCTGTATGTTTGCAGGGAATACAAACTGCCATTCCTTGCCAAACAGCTCGGCCACTCTTGATGATTTTGCAGGGGGGAACCTCTAGTTTGCTGAAGAGATCGGGTAGCAGCTCTGTGATCAACCTTTCTAGAATGTGAATGTATTTTAACTCATCCGGACTCGGTTCACGGGTCACACTAAAGCCATCGGCTTGTTCGCAAGCATCTTCCAGGGTGATATATCCCAGATCAAGAAAAGCTTCCTGAACCAAACGATAGGAGCGCCCCGACGATCGGATCCAATCGAGGGCTTGGCGGCGACGATTATAGGCTGGAAGATGGGTTCGTTTAACCTGTTTAGCAACAATGAGGTGAGGATATTTCTGCTGCCAACGTTGGGTCTGATCCTCTGACTGAGAGATCGTCTTAACTAAGGTACCAATGATCCCATGCCAAGTGGTAAAGTCATATTTTTTACGAGGCCGATCGTACCACCGTGTTTTAAGAGCCTCAAGGACCGTAGCAGAAGCCTCAGGGGGTAGCTTTGCTACAGTTTGCTGAATAACCTTGACAACATCCATCTCAAAAAACGAATTCCGCTCTCGATCGTCAAGTCGGAATCGGTGTAAGCAGAAAACCAAAGGATACGGGAATGATCCGAGGGCCTGATAGGCAGCAAAAATGATCCCTGGTCCACCACTGTTCATTGTTGTGGGATAATAGAGAGGTTTAGGCTGAGAAGATCGGAAATAGACAGCTGCTTCTGGAGAATCCCAGATTTTCTCCCCCAAGAGAGGGTTACTGGGATAATAAAAGCTGAGTAAGACACTATTGAGAAGTTCATGATCATCAAAAGGGTATAAACATAACTCAGTATCAGCATAGTCTGAGTTAAACTGCCAAATCAGGTAAGCCAATGACTTCAGATCCCGATCATCAATCTTGACATCGCTTGTGACCACGTTCAGTTTCCAGTTCCGAGAACGCATGGTGATTGTCCAACCGTGATCTCTCAAGGCACACAGTGAAGCTATTTTGAATCCCTCACCGAAATAACCTGCATAACGGTCTGTCCCATCTCGTTTGGTGGAAGCTCCAATCGGGATCAACCATTCGTAGCTAAAGCTGACATGAATGGCTTTAAGATACAGGTTTTGCTCATGAATAGTGTAAACAAAGCGATGATCCCAGTCTTGATAGTGAACGGCATCATAGAAGTTCTGAATCAAATCGCGCAGAACTTTATACTTATTCCATCGGACAGGGTAATCATAAATCAAGTTAAGCGGAACCAGATCTGGCTCAGGTTCGAGGTGGCCTAGCTTCTGTCCTGTTGCGTTGCAGTCATGCTCGATCATCATATCAACCTGCTCCGGATCCTCTTTCCAAGATATCGGCTTGCTTCATGATGTTGAGAATTGATCTTCGATCAGAGTACACCGAATAGAGCATGTGCGGCGATCGGAAATATACAAACCAACAGCCAAAGCCAGATCCAGAGAGGGATCTATCCTATGCACCCACTGTGGGAAGTGGGGTAAGGTGGCTCTGTGTAGCTATTCATCAGCATGAGATCGGAGTATGAGTCAGGATCTGTTAGCGAGGTTGTATCGGGCTTTTGATCCCTTTCGGCCCTTGCCTGCTGGGGATCCAGCCTGGGTTGATTGTCGAGAGGTGCGCGGCGATAGTGATGTCTTGATCGATCTGGGGCGCAAGATTACATTGTCGCAGGATCAGCCAACCTGTTTGCTCTACAGTGGGCTACGGGGGGTGGGCAAGTCTACGGAGTTGTTGCGGTTGCAAGCGGATCTGCAGCGGCAGGGCTATTGTGTGGTGTATTTTGCGGCGGATCAGGATATTGATCCAGAGGATGCCCAGTACACAGATATTTTGCTGGCCTCTACCCGGCATGTGGTGGAGCAGTTGGGGATTCTGCGTCCCTCAGAGAATCCTTTATTGAAATGGCTGGGGGATCGATGGGGGCAGTTGCGGGATCTGGTGCAGACGGAGGTTGAATTTGAAGAGTTGCAGTTTGAGACGCAGTTGAGTCAGTTTGCCAGGCTGACCGCGAATGTGCGGGCGGTGCCGTCGTTGCGGCAGGAGATCCGGAGGCGAGTCGATCCATACACAGTGTCGTTGTTAGATGCGTTGAATGAGTATATCCAGAAGGCGAGGCCAGAAGCATGTGCAGGGGTGGTGATCATGGCCGATAATCTGGATCGGATTGTGCCTGTGATTAAGGGGGAGAAGACGAATCATGAGGAGATCTATCTGGATCGGGCGGAGCAGTTGAAGGGGTTGAAGTGCCATGTGATCTATACGGTGCCGATTTCATTGGTGTACTCGCGGGCGGGGACGTTGTTGGAGGATCTGTACCGGAAGCCGGAAGTGTTGCCAATGATCATGACGCATCGGGAGGATGATTCAGTCTATCCGGCGGGGTTGGAGGCGATAAAGGCAGTGGTGGCGCAACGGATCCAACAGGTGGATCCGAGATGGGCACGGGATCCTGAGCGGTTGATTTTTGCAGAGAAGGAAGTCTTGGAGCGGATCTGCTTGATGAGTGGGGGGCATCTGCAGATCTTGATGAAGTTGATTCAAGTGTCGCTGGTACGGAGTCCAAGACTGCCGATTGAAGCGAATTCGGTGCAACGGGCGTTAACGGAGATACGGGATACCTATCGGCGAATCATTCAATCCGATCAATGGCTGTTGCTGGCAGAGGTGGCGAGAACCAAGCGGTGCCCCCATGATCAGGTGTTTCAGGTCTTTACAGATCTGCTGGTGCATCGTTGCATCCTAGAGTACAGCTACTTGGATGAGATGGGGGAACACATCACCTGGCACGATATTCACCCGTTGATTCGAGGGATCCCTGAATTCAAGGCGCTGCTGCAGCGGGATGATACGGCTCGATCCTCAGCGACTCGATCCTCGACGGTGAAACCACACACAGCCCAACCAGGACTCTCAGAGCCAGGGATTTATCGATATCGGCTCCTCAAGGGGGGTAGCCGTCAGGATCGAGAACGCTTCAAACAAGCCATGCAACAGGTTAAATACAAGAATCCCAATTGGATCCTGGAACCGGATCAACCTCGTTCGGATGAAGAAGAGGCATTTATTTTGATCTACAACGATCAAAACTATCTTAGAAATGAAGCTGCTTATTTGGTGACTCGTTCTTTATCAGACGTACTGCTGGGAGACAAGCGATGACCTCTGAAGGGAGTCCACCACCTGACTCGACTCCAGATCCAGCTGAGAGCATTATTCCCTTGGTGGAGAAGACGTATCCTGTGTCGGAAATGTGGCTGCCGCCTGAGCTACTGGAAGCTATGGCCAAAGCAGATCCCACCGATCTTGTGGATCTAGTTAGAATTCGGCTAAAACTCCTCCAAGATCAGCAACAAGGAGAGCTTGAACTTGAAAAGGTAAAGATTGAGATTCAAAAAGAGTCGCTTAAGCTTAAGGCTCAGTCTGCATCCGAGGATCGCAACTTGATCCGGCTTGTCCTGGGAGTCTTTTGTTTTATTTTTATCGCTGTATTGATCTACTCAGGGGCAACAGGTGATACTGAATTACCGAGCCAGCTTCTGACCCTTGTTTCTGGACTCCTGGCTGGTGGGGGCGCAGTGGCAACCTTGCAACAGAGGCGTAAGGATCAAGAGATCCCTAAGTCAGACGAAGAGTAGACACCTTAGAATGAGCACTACTGCTAATCAGCATAAGATCGGAGTATGAGTCAGGATCTGCTAGCGAGGTTGTATCGGGCTTTTGATCCCTTTCGGCCCTTGCCTGCTGGGGATCCAGCCTGGGTTGATTGTCGAGAGGTGCGCGGCGATAGTGATGTCTTGATCGATCTGGGGCGCAAGATTACATTGTCGCAGGATCAGCCAACCTGTTTGCTCTACATTTGTGACCTATCTGCACCTGTTACTCTATCGTGAACGGATAGGTTGGTGTTTTCAACTCATCAATGGTGACTATCCCACCCTCTGTAAACTGAATGACGAGTTCTTGCTCATGTAGCAAAGCAGTTCCAAGCAGAGGCCGCCTTCCTGTAGCAATGACAAGGACTTCCCTCTCGTCCTCACCCCAAAGAACCATTGCCTCGTAAATTGGCAGCAATATTTCACTGTTATCGGCCAAATTTGCAAATGTGTCGTGTCTGAAGGTTAAACCCATCAATGAAACCGCTTCTAGAGGTAGGCACAGTTCTCCGGTAAAGCCTGTATCGATCACAAACTCAATCAAGATCCTTGTATCGTTCTGTAGCAGAAAGGGTAGTGAGACCGTAGCATGTCTATCCGTCACCATTCCAGAAATCACTTGTGAACCCGCTCCATGGCACCACCCAATGAGACGGAAACATTATAACCAATGCGAATACCAAAGAGTCGGGCATTTGGATGCTTTTGACTGAGGTTACGAGATGCTTGCAGTCCAGTTTGATCGATTTCGTAATCTCCTGTCTCAATATCAATGATCACCATTTTACCGATGTTTTCCTCAGTCTCGACATTTTGCCGGATTCTGCTCTCATAGAGCTGCTTTGCTCGACGCGCAACTTCTTCTCGGCTTAAACGGATCGCTTGCATGAATTGGCTCCTGATGACTATGCTTCCCTTTCTGGATTTCTCCATGCTTCAGGATACCTTTTTGTTTCATGCTTTGAAAATAGATCTTGCGTCAGAGGATACCCAATAAAACACTTTACGAGATCGGAGATCCATAGGCCAACAGTTACCTGCTGAGGATCCAGCCTGGGTTGATTGTCGAGAGGTGAGCGGCGATAGTGATGTCTTGATCGATCTGGGGCGCAAGATCACATTGTCGCAGGATCAGCCAACCTGTTTGCTTTACAGTGGGCTGCGGGAGGTGGGTAAGTCTACGGAGTTGTTGCGGCTAGAGGCGGATAGCTCTCAAAGCCCCACAACAGATCCTTGCCTTAATCAAAATCAAACAGAAAAGGTCTGACTGAAGAGATTATACGATCCAGTTCACGTTGGTTATGGCTGAGAAGGTTATGCCCCCAGAGTTCAGTGGTTTGATCCGAGCAATCATTTGCACGAGTCTCTCCAATCTGATCAAAACTCTTTCCAACTTCCCTTTTTAGCTGTTCCGGGTTTGAGAGCACTCCAAGTGAAAACACTCTTTCTGTTAGATCGCTTGGAAATTGTTCATCCACATAAGCTAACCGATTTTCACGCTGATCAAAATCAATAACGAGTATCACTCTTCGTTGATCATACTTTCACGTTGTAGAGATGTAGATATCTTGAAATACTCTTAAAACTTTTTGCCATCCTCCAAGAGGTTTTAGAACTTGAATCATATGTTGTTTAAGATTAGGACGATTAAGGAATCCATTGATAATTTGTCGATTAGCATCATCTTCAGGTAACACAAAAATATAAGGCTGATAGTTGTTACGTGTCATAGATCAAGATCTCCCCGGATCAGGGTATCAGCAAGATTGTCTGGGAATGCTCTGTAGTATCTCTAATACATTAGCAATTGTTGATTTACCCGAACCGTTTTTCCCAACCAGAAGCGCAGATGGAATATCCTTTAAGACTAACTCAAAGTTTTCGAGACATCTGAAGTTATGTACATACAATCGTTGGATCATCGTCAAGGAACTCCCAGGATGAGCAACTGAAGCAACGTCTGGGGATCTTGCTTACCTAATATACTCGATCAGAGCTATTTCTAGCGATCTGAGTGATCCAAGCCCCCTGCCTAAGCCTCGCTCGGTCAAGTATTATCGATCAAAGACAACTTAACTGATCAGACTCTATGGAACTTGCAGACATCAAACGCAACCTTGACTCGCTCACCTTACGCCTGGGCAACGCTCAGGACTATCTTTGACCTGCCTAGCATGGAACAACAGATCGCGGTGATGGAACAGGAAGCCTCTCAACCAGAGTTTTGGGATGATGCTAATGCGGCTCGGCAGGCGATGCAGAAACTGACCGATCTCAAAGCCCTCTCGGATCAGGCTCATCGTTGGCACGATCAACTCGCGGATGTGGAAGCGGCTCTGGAACTGCTGGAGGAGGAACCCGATCCCAGCTTGGAGGACGAGATCGAGCGCACGTTGAGCCAGTTGGAGCAATCTCTCGATCAGTGGGAGCTGGAACAATTGCTGGCAGGCCCCTACGACGAGAAAGGAGCGATCTTAACGATCACGGCAGGGGCAGGGGGAACAGATGCTCAGGATTGGGCGGAAATGCTGCTGCGGATGTATACTCGCTGGGCTGAAAATCAAGGCTACAAGGTGAGTTTGTCGGAATATTCGGAAGGGGGTGAGGCTGGGATCAAGTCGGCCACCTTGCTGATCGAGGGGCGCTATGCCTATGGGTATCTCTCCGCCGAAAAGGGCAACCACCGGATGGAGCGGATCAGTCCCTTTAATGCCAATGGTAAACGCCAAACCAGTTTTGCGGGGATCGAGATCATGCCGATTGTCGAGGATGCAGGTGATTTTGAAGTGCGCTCGGAGGATCTGGAGTTTGAGACCTCTCGATCCGGTGGAGCAGGGGGACAGAATGTAAACAAGGTGGAAACTGCAGTGCGGGTGATCCACAAGCCAACAGGGATCGCGGTGCGGTGTACAGAAGAACGATCGCAGCTGCAAAATAAAGAGCGTGCCCTCCAGATCTTGAAGGCAAAACTGATCGAGATTGAGGAGGAGAAACGGCGACAACAGCTGGCTGAGATCCGAGGGGATATGGTGACGCAAGGCTTTGGGGGCCGGATCCGCACCTATACGTTGGATCCCTACAAGCTGATCAAAGATCATCGCACCAATGCAGAAACCTACAATGTGGACACGTTTCTGGCCGGGGATCAAGAGGAGATCATGGGCTTTATTCAGAGTTATCTCCGTCAGGGTCAAAAGAAGGAGCAGGAGGGTACTTAGAACTCGAATGGGGTAGGGTTGGCCCGTTCGGTTGAGAGGATGCCGGATTGAGCCAGCCTGTGATCCGTCCTGCTTTAGGGAGTTGGATCCAGGTTTGGCTTTGCAAAGGAGTGCCGCGATCACAGATTGTCCAATGACGCCGGAAGAAACGAGCTAGATTTTTTTCGTCTAGGGTGAGCACGATTGGGCGTCCGTGGGGGCAGGTGTGGGGATTAGTGGTAGATTGCCATGCCTTCAACAAGTGCTGCATTTGATCCCAGTTCAAGGGAGTTCCGTTGCGGATCGCTGTTCGGCAGGCGGTCATGACTTGAGCAGCATCGAGATCGTGGCAATGACTGAGTTCTTGGAGGGCGGCAACCGTTTCAGCATCAGGTTGCTGAGGATCCCACAGAGCAGCGGGGATCTGTCGGAGCAGCCAGATTTGAGGGCCGAAGGGTTCTGGATCAAGACCCAGTTGGGTCAGGTTTTCGATCTGATGAGGGCGGAGTTTGTCTAACAGGATGGGTTTTGGTAGATCGATCAGTTGCCATGGGTGGCGGAGTTGTTCGTAGCGGATCCGTTCATGGGCGACATGCTGTTCGATCAACCATAGTCCAGTGGCGTGTTCCGCCAAGATGTAGGTGTTTTGGAGCTGGGCCAGCACTTTGAGGGGCTCCATTTGTAAGGGGCCAAGAGCCAGAGGATCTTTGGGAAATACTTGGTGATCTTGAGGATCGCTGGAAGAACCTTGAGAACCTTGAGAACCTTGAGAACCTTGAGAATCCTTGGAAGACTCTTGAGAACCTTGAGGATCTTGAGGATCCTGCGTCTCTGTGGACTCTTGGGTCTCCTCTGCTGCAAGCTCTGGATCCAAGTTTGTCTTATCAGGGGATCCTGGGCGGATCTGGTACGTGTGTTTCGCTTCACTGGCTCGGAGCAGTTGGATCGTGCGTTTGGGAGAGCTGAATCCCGACTGCTGCAGGGTGGATCCGATCAGCTCTTGGATAGCGGCTTGGTACCAATCTAGATGTTGCAAATAGACTTCTGCTTTGGCCGGATGGCGGTTCCAGTCCACATGATCAGGAGGCAGATGCAGATGAACCACTGCGATCGGATGTCGGTGGCGGGGCAAGGTGCGGTGAAATCCAGCCTGGATCCCCCGGAGAAGATCGGGGATCTGCACCACTCGGCGGTTCACTGCAATCCGGATCCAATCCGGACGGGGGCGATGACAGCGATCGGGAAGTCCAATAACCGCTTCGATCCTGGGTACTGGAGATCCTTCTGGAATCTGAACGGCAGTGCTCCCAAAACACAGATCTGATTTCACGAGGCGGGGGATCACCTGAGGCAGGATCTCTAATGCAGTTTCACCCGGCCAAATCTGCAGGTGGATCTTGTCATTAATTTTGAGGGTCCAGGTGACATGGGGATGGGTTAAAGCGGCATTGTGGAGGACATGGAGGATAGCTCGGATCGATTTAGCTGGATCCGCAAGGGCTAGCCGACGGGCAGGCCATTGGGCAAAAAGATCACTCACGGTGACAACGGTGCCTACAGCTAAAGCAGCCGGTTGGAGGGTACGCAAGGATCCTTCGGGATCATAGTCAGCCTGCCAGCCGTGCCGATCGGAGCGAGCATGGGACTGGATCCGGAGTTTGCCCATCTGAGCTAGGCTATGCAGCGCTTCGCCTCGGAACCCCAGAGTTTGAATCTGGAAGGGGGAAGATGGATCACTCCCAAGGTTGGAGAGTTTGCTGGTGGTGTGGGCTAGGGCGGCTTTGTACAGATCGGACGTGGGCATCCCTGTGCCATTGTCGGTTACGCGCACTTGCCAGAGATCCGGCCATACTTCAATCGTGATCCGTGTCGATCCGGCATCCAGAGCATTTTCGACCAACTCCCTCACCGCTGCGGCCAACGAGTCGATCACTTCACCCGCAGCCATCAAGGAGATCAGTTCAGTCGCAAGGGCACGGATCGAGGTCATGCAATCTGTGAGTCAATTTGGGTTGATCTTAGCGGATCTTTTCACTAGGCCCTACCGCCTACATGACTCGATCCAGCTTGATAGAAAAACGTGTTGCTGATGCCTACCCCAAGCTCACATGATCGGTAGTCCTATAGAGGTAAGGATGCATTATGATGATGGAAAGAATAGAAGATTGCCCCAATATGATTCTCCAAACTTTTGGAGAACGACAGAGTCTTTCTGACAAACCGAGGGATCCTTTGCCTCAATGTGTTGTTCAATCGTTCAATTGCATTGGTCTTACCACTTCCTTTAGCAACTGGTTTATGACGCTTTGAAGGCAATACTCCCACGTAAGATTCATAAAAATCTGTGAAACAAACTGCACATTGACGATAGACGGGTGGAAGTCGTTTCCAGAGCTTTTTAGCAGCTTTCTTCCCGTGTTGTCCAACATAGGCTACTACCCCTTCACGAGTATCAATATCGAGTGCTATCCAGACCCAGATTTTTCTACTCTTGAAACCTACAAAGCTCCACAGCTTGTCTGGAGGACTACCCGCATGATCTAGTCTGAGATCCTAGCAAGAACTTCAAGAATCTGCTGATCTAGTATTCCAGTATTTTCCTCGCCTTTGATATTGAAATTCGATCGGATCAACCAAAGCTCTCGTCGCGTCCGACAACAAAGATTCAGAAGCGTTTTAGCCAGGATCTGCTGCTTAGCCTGATGATCTTGAGCCTCTCCGAAGGGTTGCAGATCCCACTCCGGCGTCAAGACCTGCGGGTTGTAGAGAGGTCGCCACAACGATCGAGCCCAGAGAGGATCACTCAAATTAAACCAAAATTGATAATCTGCACTAAGCGCTTGATTGATATATCCAATCGGTGGAGCGATCACCAGATAGTTTTGGTAATCAAGATCTAATACTCGCTGATTAGGGGTTTGGCTGGATCGGATCATGTCCAGAAAATGACGTGGATGCAGTTGAGGGAGTGTGATCTGAAACTGATGAGCACTTTCGATTAACCCTTGAATCAGAAGCTGCTGATCGAAAGCCGTGATTACTGTTGCAAGGAGATCTGTAAATACCTGTTGGAGAAATCGATCTAGCTTCAGGGCTTCACCTTGACGATACTGATTGAGCCAATCCAAGATCGTTTGATAGAGCCGCACCTTGGCAAATCCGATCCGCTCTGGTAACCGCACGGATAAACTGGATCGTAAAGTTGGGTTCACCGGATCAAAAACATCTTCTGCAAGTAATTCTGCACGAATTGGATCTATATTTAACAGAATCCCTAACATCAATTTGAGTTCGGATAAGGTTGGAAATGATCCCCAGTCCGGATGGCCTAACTCGATCATGCTTAGTAAAGCCCGGATCAAAGGATACTTAATTAAAGAAGGATAAGGAGTTAGTGAAACAACAAAATCCCCCAAACGATCTTGGAGAGTGATCGCTAAACTCGGATCCACCTTAGGCGCAATAACGGCAATTTGAGCAGGCTGGATCCCTTGATCAAGAAGTAGGCGAATTTCTTCGATCATTTGTTCCACTGCATCCATAAAAGTCTCACCTTCAAGAAATCGGACGGAGGAACTCTGATCAGGAAGGGGAAGGGTCAGGGGATGGTTAAACTCCGGATCAATGCTGTGGGCAATCTGATCACCTAGATACACAAACTCAGGTGTACTCTTGTAGCTACCTGACAGGATCCTAAACTCAGATCGTTCATTCACAAATTGAGCAACTAGATTCGGGACACTGGTGAATGCTTCACCCCCTCCGATCGTGTAAGCCAGAAATAAACTCTGTAAACGATCCAATCCCTGTTCATAGAAATTTAGGGCAACAGCTGTACTTTCTTCAGCTTGATCGACAATGACATGATCGAGGCTTTCCCAGAACTGCGGCAGATGTAAAATCACTTGGTTAAATAAGCTGATCTGGGTGCCATAGTCAAGCGATCCGATCTCAAGAGCGGCTGAGCGTAGCCGAGAGACGCAACATCCAACGGCATGAAGTTGTTTGAGTTTGAATTCAGCTTGCAGATCCGGCCATGCTTGGCATAATCGAGATCCAACTTGGCTCAGATCAAGATCAGAGGATCCAGCAATGTAGGCGGCACTACTGAGCTGATCCCAGAGTTGGTAATCCCGGAGTCTAGATTTTTCAAAGATCGGGCCATGCTGAGGGCAGAGAGCGCAGGTGCGAGACAGTAAGTACTGAGTCAGATCCTTGGGGAGAACTTGGGGCTCAAAGGTGGCAGGGAGTTGAGGGATCTGAGCACGAACGTCGGCCCAATAGTTCGAGAGCATCTCCAACACAAAACTTAAGAAGGTTTGGATCCGTAATCGCCCAATCCCGGTTGGCTCTAGCTGTTGGAAGCGTCGGATCACCTCAGCGGCTTTCTTCTGACTGCGGACCAGGAAAAGGATCCGCGCTGGATCGGGGATGGTTGGCTTGGTGGAATTACAGGGTGGAGGAGAAGAGTGTTGAGAGTGAGTCGAATGGATCAAGGGATCCTGTTCGGGAGCTGTTGGGTAAGAGGATCGAGGCGAAGCTTCCTGGTAACAGTCGTGATAATAGGCTAGACAGCTTTCCGTCAAACCACTCCCCGGCAATCCGATCACGGCCTTAAACATGCTGTCCTCCTCGATCGTCGTTTCAAGCTCTCGATCCTGCAATCGCTACCCCAAGGAGGAAGAAACGGGCTTCCGAATGGAGACTCGCTCGCTTTGGTAATTGAGATCATGGGAGTAGGCGGAGGCTTCAAACAGAAGTTCCTGGATCCCTAATGGGATCGTCATCCGCGTGGTAGCTTGCCATTCTCCCTGTTCGGTGCGAGCAAAATCTAACAGCCACCGAGGACCATCCACAAGCGATCGAGCATGGGCATGTTTAACCCAGAACTTGATCCAAAACGGGCGATCAGCATAGGGAGATAGATCCGGATTGGTTGTGAGGTGATCAGGATGGGGATCCGACAAACCTAAAGGAGGACTCAAAGAGGACATGTTAGGACTGATCACAATAATGTCTAGACTTTCACCCGATCGAATCACATTCGGGATAAAGAGTTTAGGTGGAGCAATCGTGCCGATCTCAGCAGTAGAGGGGCTTGGCTTAGGGATCGCTGGCTGGACATGTTCAGGCTTGGAGGGGGTAGCTCCAGAGATTGCTACTGGAGGACTATCTGACTGGGCGATCTCCACTTTGGGTGTTTCTGGTGTTTCTGTTTTCTGGATCTTTAGGTTGGGGGGGAGGAAGCTTGGTCCGTTGGGTTCGGGACTCTCTGCGGTAGGAATCCTTGGATCAGCAGAGCCAGGACGATCACGGGTGTCAAGAGAATCTGTTGAGAGACGATCAAGACTGGGGACAGAGCTAGGGCGATCACGGGTGTCAGGAGAATCTGTTGAGAGACGATCGGGACTGGGGACAGAGCTAGTAGGACGATCACGGGTGTCAGGAGGAGCTGTCGAGAGACGATCAGGACTGGGGACAGAGTCAGGACGATCACGGGTGTCAGGAGAATCTGTTGAGAGACGATCGGGGCCAGGGAAGGACGATGGATCAGGAGATGGCTGATCAAAGGACTGCAGCGGAGGGGAAATCGGTTCAGGCGCTTGAAGGGGTTCTTGAAGCGGGGGCTCAGACACGATCGGTTGCTCTTCACGCCTTGGGTCATTTGGGGTATCGAAGTACTGATCGCTAAACCGAGGGGGTGAAGGGCGATGGGTCCACTGGGGTAATTCTGGAGAGAGGGTAGGAGTGTCGGATCCAGGTTGTTCGGATCCTGATGGCCAGGGTTGACAGAAGCTCAACAGTTTCTTGAGGGTGCGTCCCGTTAGATGATAGTCGTCCGAAGTGTCCTGACTTAGATCCCATTGCTCAGAAGCTTCATCAGGATAGTGCTCAGAATCGGGATCCATTAGCTCCCCTGGATCCTGTTGCTCTAAGGTGTAATCTGTTGCTGCTGCTGGATCCCATGGCTCTAGAGTTTGTCCTTCCGTCTCAGAGGGATCCCATGGCCTGGATCGATCCGGGGTTGCTGCAGCTGGATCCCAAGGGCGGGAATCGTCTGTGGACTCTGTGGGATCTGAGTTGCCTGTCTCTGGTGTTGCAGGAGCTAGCTTTGGATCCTGAGCATCTTGAGGCTCGATAGCGGCACTGGCGTGAGGTGGACTCGGATAAGGTTTAGAACGTTGAGGGGATGTGCCTTGGATCACAACGGCAGTAAACGATCGTAGGGGTTGCTCGGATCGAGAGGTGCTATCGGAATTCACATCGGAGGTAGGAGGTGAGGGAACCGGATCTGAGTGGCTAGGGTGTGGGGAGGAGATTGAAGGATCCACTGAGGCGGAAGCACCAATCGATCCTTCTGTGGGCATTGAAGATTGAGGTGTTGCCAACAGGGATGAGGGAGAATCCGCTGAGGGGGAGGCCACGATCCCGACTAACGATACTTCTGTGGGGATTGGAGGTGGTGGAGTTGGAAACGGAGATGAACGT
>CAZONZ010000060.1:11636-14336 GCA_964581005.1 uncultured bacterium | reverse complement strand
ATGGGCTTGGGATACTGGGGATCAGCTCAAACCCTAGATCAAGATTCAAAGGCGGGGGAGCACCCAGATCCGAGGGGGTAGGTTCTGGATTACCTGGGTTAATAGGGAGCACTTCAGGGGTTTGGGAATCGGCGGGGAACAGACTGCCCTGAGAGGGTTGCGGATCAGAGGGGATGGGGGGATCGGGTTGAGCGAGAACGGGGAGAGTTAGCGCTTGACCAAACCAGATCACCAGAGTGATTGTGGAGCCTCTGATCACAGCCCCCATGGAGAGCATTGGCGGGGATGAACCGGATCGGGGAGCATAGGCTTGGGACATGGTGGAATGGAACATCGTCACAAGTGGGTTGAGAAGAGGTGAGGCAGCAGCGAACAACAGGATGGAGGAGGATTTGAGGATCCGTCAAGCCGATTATGAGTCAGCGAAGGGGGGAGTGGCTTGCCATTGTTCGACAAAATCAGGGACCATGTTCCGCACCTGTAACCGGAAGAGCCCAGCTGCAGCATCTTCAAACATGGGCTGTCCCCCCACATCATCTCGACCATAGGCTTCGTAATAGCGGGCTTGATCCCCTGGTTGATCACTCTTCAGATCGACGACGACCACTAACCCACGACTGCGCAACTGATTCGGTGTAAAGTTCGGAATCTCGACGGGAACGATCGGGGCCAGAAAGCGGACAGCAGTATTCAACAAGGGGCTGCCCTGGGTATTGTAGTTCATTGAAGTTTGCATCTGGGTGAGGAGAATGTAGCGCAATCCCAGTGTGCTACCGATCACCTTCAGCTTGGCCAGATCCTCGGTATAACGCTCATCTCGATCCAGGATGGATAAGCCTTGGGCTAGAGGGGCAAGGGATTCAAATTCTGGGGTTGGCCCTAGGGGACCTGCAAGCAAGAGCACCTGCCGATCAGGTTCCAGCTCCTCTAAAGCAGGCTCCAAATGGCGGGCCAGTTCATCGGAGAAGGTGGGGACATCAGGGAGCAGTCCGATCCCAGTGGCGGTGGTGGCGGGGTTGGCGGGGGGAAGCTGCAGATCTTGAGTGGAGACAAACCCAGCCCGGATCTGAAGTTGGGTGGTGATCGGGGGGAAATTGGGCACTTCTACATCAGCAAGATAGATGCCTTGAGGCAGATCGGTGATCAGATAGCGGCCTTCTGCATCAAGTTCAAGGGTTTGGCCTACAAAGCCAGGGGCGGGTGCAATGCGAAGGGTGCCTTGGGTAACAGGGTTGCCTGCCAGATCGAGCACTTGACCTGTGATCGCCCCCATTTGCCCTCCAGCAGAGATCAGAGTCTCCGGTGCATTCATCAAACTCATCCAACGGATGCTGAGTTCATGCAGTTGAGGGATCCCAGCTTCTACGACAAGGAGGCGTGATTCGGTTAAGGCGTTAGAAGGTTCAAAGGTGGGCAGGGCCATGATCCCCGTTGGTTGATCGCCAAGATCGACGGTGGCTTCGAGTTGAGCGGTATTGAGATCAACGATTTGTAAGCGACTGCTATCGCGGGATGTGACGTAGGCCCAACGACCGTCTTTCGATAACGCTAAGCGGGTGGGTCGCCAGTCTAGCCCGATCGAAGTGACTTGACCGCCATTGCTAGTAAGATCAATCAACGTCAGATCCTGGCTAGCCGAATTCAGCAGGACTAACCGTTGCCCTTCGGGATCCAGAATCATATCTTCGGGGGTGCTGCCACTTCGCCAGCGGGATAGCATTTCCCCATTATTAGGATCGAGTACCAGCAAACTGAGTGGATCATCACTCGCCAAACTCACCAAGAGACGGCCTCGACTGGAATCGTAAGCCACGGCTAAGGGCACATCAGACAAGGGTAAATTCAGGGCTTGTTCCTGATCAAGCGGGATCACGGCCACACTTTGAGCTGAGGGCATTGAGGCAAAGATCCGGCCTGTTTGGGGATCAAAATCGAGATCGAAAACCCCTGCAGCAAGTCCATACGCTCGCACCAATTCCCCGGTGCGCAGATCAATGACCACTAACCCTGGAGCATTGGGGCCAGAGGCATAAACCAGCAAACGATTCGGATCGATCCGCACAATCGCAGGGGCAAACCCGATCGGTAAGCTCCAAAGAGGCTCGCCTGTGTCAAGATCCAGCAGTTGCACGGTTTGATCGTTTAATAATCCAACCACAGCCCAACGTTGACCTGGTTCAACGCGGATATCGAACCGATCGACTGAACTGGAGAGTGGGATCGTGGATCGAGAGGTGATTAAGGAGGCTTCGGAGTTTAAACCTGTATCTACACCTTCCAAGAAATCCAGGGTTGAATTGAGGATCTGGGCCTGGGCCTCCCTAGAGGGTTGAGGACTGAGGGACGATTGACCTTCGATCGGAGATTGGGGTTGGATCGGCAGTGGGGGGGCGGGGGATCCAAACAGTTCTGGGGACTGCTGCTGGAAGAGGGGGCTAGGGGCTGGAGTGATCGTTGGATCAGGGGAGGCCATCGCCGCAGGGATCGAACGATGCAGGAGACCTACGGCAGCGATCAGGGCAAACAGAGGCAGATTTCGCATGGGATCAGATCCTGGCATGGGCTCGTGGGGGATGGCCGAACGGGAGCGAACAGAAGGGCTGCGATCCTATGTTTCCCAGCATAGCGTCCGATCCACAGACTGCGATTGCGCCTAGGGATCCGATTGCCTGCAACAACGAGGGTGGATGGATTCTGAGA
>CAZONZ010000060.1:8147-11536 GCA_964581005.1 uncultured bacterium | reverse complement strand
AATGCGCCCATGGGAAAAGCTGGGTTTGTGTTTGATCCGATCAGCCGCAACGAAGCCCGCCAAGCCGTCGAAGAACAGCTCCGGATCCTGCGCCGCTCGAATCGCAAAGCCGAGCTGGAACGTCTGCAGGGGATCCATAAACAAACCTTTACGTAACAAAGGCCGACCTCATAGTCTTCACCATGATTAAGGGCTAACAAACAGTAACCATTACTCTCGGCCCACTCGCTGCAGCTCATGTGAACCTTTCCGTTCTGCACTCAGTCTTAATCCAAGAGATGGGCTTAGACCGATCATGATTTCTGAGATCGTGATCGGAGAGAGTCGGCGCATCGGCTGGGGCTCGGCTTCGAGATGAGACTAAAGGTGATCGATAGGTGCAAACAGGGTGCAGGGTGTGTCAACGGCAAAACCGATCAACCGATCAACCGAACCAGACTCGGATTTCGATCTGGTGCAGCAGTGTTTACAGGGGGATCCTCACCGTTTCCGGCAGCTCTATCAGCGCCATCAGCAACGGATCCGCTCCCTGCTCTATCAGCTCTGTGGTCCAACCCATTTGGATGATCTCGTTCAGGAAGTATTTCTGAGAGCCTGGAAGGGATTGCCCAAGTTCCGCCAGACAGCTAAGTTCTCCACCTGGATCTATCGGATTGCCTGGAATGTCGCTTCTGATCAACGACGAACCTATGCCCAATCCCGCACCCAGATCCAAACCCTGGCCAGAGTCACCCCCATTCAGCAGGATGAACCCAGTTTGTTGCACCTCCACTATCAAGATCTGGTTCAGAAAGGATTAGATCAGCTGAGTGTGGACCATCGCACCGTGTTGATCCTGCATGATCTGGAAGGCCAACCCCAGAAAGAGATCGCGGAGATCCTGCAGATCCCGGTCGGAACTGTCAAGTCTCGTCTGTTTCATGCCCGCGCCGCCATTCGTCAATTTTTGCAAGCCGCAGGTGTCCAACCATGATCCATTCCCCCACCCCTCACGAGGATCCCCAACTGGTGGCCTTCCTCCAACACCACACCCCACCCCCACCCCCACCGCCCCCAGATCTCGAAGATCGAATCCTGGCCCAGATCCTGAGTGAAGCTGAGCATCCTGGATCTGAACAATCCATAGGGATCTCAACACTCCTCCAGCGCAAGGCCGATCCATCGCATCCAGTTGCCAGCGGATCCTCCCGTCGGTCTCAGACTCCCTTGCGGTTAGTTCAGCGCCGAACGGTTTGGATCCCTTCCTTAGTAGCAGCAGGATTAGTGATGGTGTGGAGTGGATCCGCTCTCTTGAGCCCACCCTCAGAAGAACTGAGCCCAGCCGAGATCGCAGAGCTGGAAACTTTTCTGCAAAGCCAGTGGATCGGGCTGACCCAAGCATCGGATGATGCCGATCTGTTCAGTCTTTAGGGATGGGTTTACGTGTTTTGCTTCGGTTTGCTTTTGTGGTTCGATCTCATTTGCTCAGGTGATTGCCATGATCATGCGTTCTCTTGCTGTCCTGACGATTCTCGGTATGACTGGGCTCACTGGACTCCAGCTAGCCCCCCAGGCAACAGCGCAGGAACCACCCTCTCACCGATCCGCTGCAGAACCCATACTGCTAGCCCAACGGTTTAACCCAGGTCAATTACTCCCGCGCAACCGAGATCGTTCATCTGCGGATGGAGCTCCCACTGGCAGTTGGCTCCAACAATTAGATCTGAGCCGCGAGCAACTGCGACAACTGAACACGATCCGCCTGCAACGCCAGCCCCAGATCTCCACCCAACGCCAGGAACTCCAACGCCAACGCCAACGCCTCCGCGAACTCTTGATCAGTGACGCCCCCCGTCAAGAAGTTGCCGCCCAACATCAGCGCGTCCAACAATTAAGCCAAGAGGTCGAGCGTCTGCAGTTCCAATCGATCCTGGAAGCCCGCGAGATCCTAACCTTAGAGCAACGCCGCCACATGGCCGATCTGTTAGAACAGCGCTTTCAAAATGTCCAATCGGATCCATCCCGTTAACGCGGATCCAATGGTCTTGTTCAGGAAACGATCAACTGCTGCAACGCCTGAATCATCATGCCAAATCCGATCAGTACAACCACTAGTGAACTGACTGCCGACCATCCCCGCCAAGCAGGGAATTTGAATGATGACGTTTGGATCCATTTTTGGGCATAGATCAACAATAATCCGATCCCGGTTAGAACAGCCGCTAATCCCAAACTAAAGGCCGTGACTAACGCTAATCCAAATCCAATCCGCCCTAATCCAATCGATCCCAACATCACCAATAATGCTGAAGGACACGGCAACAATCCCCCGGAAATTCCGATCGCTAACAGGCTAGATAAATTGATCGTTTCAGGCAATTCAGGCAATTCATGGGTGTGATCATGCCCGTGATGGTGTTCATGATCCTGGATGGAATGATCATGGTCAGGGAAATGAATGTGCAGATGTTTGTGATTGGGATCGTGAGGATGCAGATGATCGTGAGGATGCGGGTGCTCGTGGGTGTGCTGATGATCGTGGGAATGCGAGTGATCGTGGTGGTGGGTATGGACGTGATCAGGGTGGTCAGAATGATGATCGTGAGCGTGGGGAGAATGATCAGAGTCATGAGAATGATCATCGTGAGCGTGGGGAGAATGATCATGATGAGTGTGCGCAAAATCCTGCCAGCGCTGCTTGAAAAGATAGCCACCGATCGCAATTACGGTTCCGCCAGAGATCAAACTCAACCAACTATAAAGCTGTTCGGTGATCAGGATTTGGGATGCAGCTAGGGCAACGAAACCGAGGGCAAAGATACTAGCGGTGTGGGCAATAGTGGTGGTTAACCCTAACCAGATTGCGTGATGAGCTGTACCTCGTGATCCGACTAAATAGGCTCCAACCAATGTTTTCCCGTGACCTGGAGTTAAGGCATGAAAACCGCCCCAGACAAACGCGATCACCAAAGCAACTGCAATCGTTAAGGGATCCATCGTTTTCAAATTCAACAATTTGGTTAACGGATCCCCTTCTCTGCCCAATAGGGATCCCTCGGAGGTTGCCACGGTCAGGATCGGATCCTCAGTGGGTACGTCTACAAGAGATGCTTTGGGATAGAGGATCACCTTGGCTTCCCGTTGATCCAGGGGGCTACTGAGTAGATCAGTGGGATACTCTTGCAGTCGGCGGGTGACGCTAGTGGCTGAGAGGGAGGTCTGGATCGGTACAGTGTCGCTGGTCACTGTGATCTCTCGCCAACCTAAGCGATGCGGATCAACCTGGTTAAGAAGCTGGAGCTGGATAGGATCCGGATCTTTGTTGGGATCCCTGGATGGATCCTCAGACGATGATACAGATTGGGAGGATACAGATTGGGAGGATACAGATTGGGAGGATACAGATTGGG
>CAZONZ010000060.1:4565-8047 GCA_964581005.1 uncultured bacterium | reverse complement strand
ACAGATTGGGAGGATACAGATTGGGAGGATACAGATTGGGAGGATACAGATTGGGAGGATACAGATTGGGTTGGATCATGCTCAAACACAGCCTTGCCTTCAAACTGGCAGGTGAGACGCAAGGTTGATAATCCGCCGACCCCAGGTGGGAATGCGATCGAAGTGTATCTCACCCCCAACGGAACAGGATTCTGATCGAGGGTAAGCTGCAGTTCGCTGTGGATCTGTTGACACGTTTCGGTTTGGTAAGGGTGGAAGGCTTCTGGATTCGGTTGCCGATTGTGGCCCGGATCCCATTGCTGGATCGTTTGAAAGGTTGGGATCTCAGCCATATCCAGGACATAGTCAATCTCTATCTGATCGGGATAGATCTGTAACCCGGTGTAGTGATTGATCGTGAAATTGCCCAAGGGATGCGCCTGAACTGGACTCCCGATCATCGACACCAAAGCCGCGATCACGATAGAGGTCAGGATCGATAGCCACATAGCTGTCCTCGTCCTATTCAACATTGAGATCCTTTGCTGCTTCAGAGCCTTCAGCGACTTCAGCCAACGCCATCCGAGCCCGTTGAGATTGGCGTGGATCAAAGTGAGGATTCAACACTAACGCTTGACTTAACAACGCTTGAGCATCAGAAATACGTCCTTGAGCTTGAGCGATCAGACCCGCATGGTAGTAGATCAATGGATTCTGGGTCTTGAACTGCATCGCCTGCTCGATCGCCTGCTGAGCTTGATCAATCAACCCATTTTTGAAGTAGGCCCAAGCGGCAACATCCCATCCCAAAACATCCTTGCGAAACGCTAATTCAGCCACAGCCAGATCCAATGCTTGATCCAAATGTCGATCATGATCAGCCCAAACATACACAAGTTGGCGGTTGTAGATCTGCTGCTGGATCTGAGCCAAGGTAGCGATCAGATCCACGGTTGCAAAACACGATTCTGCCTGATCCGGTTGGCCTGAAAGCGTGTAGAGATCTCCTAATGTAGCCAGAAGATCCGGTTGAGGGATCTGCTCTGTAGCTTGACGGTAAAGATCAATCGCTGTTTCTAGATCCCCTTGTGCTGCATGGATCCGTCCCAATCCAGCTAATCCCAAATAGTAATCAGGGTAGATCTCGATCGATCGTTGAAAATGATCCGCTGCTTCATCGATCTGCCCGATTGTGAACTGCAGCAAACCGATCTGATGTTCAAGCCAAGCTAAAGACTCCCCAGTTTCACCATTGGCCTTTGCCGATTCGATCGCCTGGGTTAAGAGATCCAATGCCATGTCTGGATCCCCTAAGATCTCCGCTAACGCCGCCCGCCGACTCAGCCACCCCGACGAGATCGGTTTCAAATCGGCCCATTGCTGATAAGCCGCTTCCGCCTCTACGTAATGTCCCAAAGCCAGATGCACATCTCCAAGCGTTGCCAGAGCTCGAATCGATCCCGCTTGAGCCAAAGGTTCCGCCAGATCTAGCGCAGCCTGAAACTCATGGAGGGAGTAGAGGATCTGAGCTAACAACGCCTCAGCATCCCGATACTGTGGATCTAGATCAAGAGCCGTTCGCGCCGCTGTCTCAGCCTGCAGAAAGTAACTCACATCCCCTGTCTCTCGCCCCCGTTGCAACAAGGCTTCACTCAAGTACAGATACCTGATCTGCCCCGCCGGGTTACGCTCGATCCGATGTTGCCAAACCCGGATCACCTCTGCTGTGTCTAAGTGATCCTGGACGATCCCAGCAGCCCTAGCCGATAGTCCCGAAACCCCGCCCAGATCCAGACCCATACTCAAACTCAGGATCACGATCCCACACAGCATCCATCGCAGGATCATCCTGAATATTCGAGTCAACCCTTGTTTAACCAAAATGGCTTCAGATGGGCAGATCATGATCTTCCGTCCTCACAAGCTAGCGGCAATCAACAGGGGAGTCGTCATCATTCCGATGAAACAATCCCATCAAACCAAGCTAGTTAGGAATTCCCAAATACGGGAAACTGCTCAAAAAGATCGAATCATTATCCGTAAAATCGGTGGTGCAAGCCCCCTCAGTGATCAATCCCAGCTCAGCATCGATCACATCATCTTCTAAGTTGCGACCGTTCAAAAAGGCAGTGGGTTCATTCAACTGGACGGTCAGCACATCGGGCAGCAGCACATCCGCAAGCACCTGGATCGTTGCCGCATCATCAGAGGGATCATCACCAGCCTCATCATTCAAGCTGAAGAGGATTTCCAGTGTATTGACGATCTCACCTCGGAAAAGCTGCTGATCACGAGAGGGGATCTCTTGGTTAAAAGCATCTTCTAAGGCTGGAGCAGGTGGAGACGGCTCAAATGGGTTCGGCGGAATAAACACCGTCAATAGAGCAGGAAGCCCCATCCGATCGACTTGACTCACGGTGGCTGGATCAGGGCCAAACATCTGATCATCTGGAGGAGGAGCTACACCCACGGTTGTGGACGAGTCTCCACCCCCGCACGCTGAGGTTAGCCCTACCAGTGAGATCATCACCACCATCCACAGGATCACCAATCCACGTTGACAGTGGCTCTTCAAAGCATTCCAGACATTTTTAAGTCGAAAGCACATATCAAAACCTACCTCTATCAAAAATCAACAATTGAATGGCTTGGTCTGTCGATCCATCAAGCCCGTGTGACGCCCCAGATCCCAACTTGACCGGATCCCAACAGCGAGGTGGGGACTTCGATCACGACAGTAGAGACATTGAATCCAAAGAAGAAGTTATCACCAACCCCATTGGGAGGAGGATCAAAACAAAAGGTGGCTCCAGCTGCAAACCGTTGCTCATCAAAAAAGAAGGGATCATCTCGCAATCCAGCAAACACCAAGGAGTCTTGACCCCCTTGGACAATGACATCAGTAGGTCCTGCAGCTAACAGTTCCGAGGATCCATCAGACTGGATCAGGAATAGATTGAACTCCTGATCTCCCCCTGAATCTGGACTGGCAAACACGGTTCTGAAGATCAGATCCTCAATCGCATCACCATTTTGATCGATCAACAGATCATAGATGGCATTTTCACTAAACCGATCTGGGCTCGTTACACCAGCATCCGGATTGACCGTCAAAGCCAGCACAATTCGGTTTAAATTCTGCGGATTGCCGGGATGAAAGACATAAACATCATTGATATCTGTCCGACCATCAAGCCGCACAAAGGGAGCTTCTAAATGATCGGCTGCCTGCACAGGAGACGCTTGAATGATCAACAGGATCCCCATGATCAGGAGCAGCTTACCGAGGATCAGGATCCGGCGCAGGTGAGTAGGCACGGTTGCAAGGGTTGTGACAATTTGAGATGCAAGAGAAGAGATCAAAGTCATGGCAGCTCTCAATCGATCGAGTTGACAAATGAAAAGACTGATCAATGAATCAATCAGCCATCAAGGGATCAGGCAATCTAAAATACTACAGTAAACCCACAAGCTTAAACCCACAAGCTTAAACCCACAAGCTT
>CAZONZ010000060.1:0-4465 GCA_964581005.1 uncultured bacterium | reverse complement strand
AAAATACTACAGTAAACCCACAAGCTTAAACCCACAAGCTTAAACCCACAAGCTTTGTTTAGGTTGCAAAAGTTAAACCTTGAGGATCCACTGATCACGAGTATCAGCACTCATGAACGCAGAAGGGATCACTGAAATACTGGGATCTTGGGCATGAAAGATAGCCCGGAGCGCAGCCGCATGAGCTGATTTCGCAGGGCCAATTGTACCCACTTCAGCGATCAATTTGGGTGCTGACAACTGACTCAACGCATTCACATAAGCCAGCGCTGCATCGTATTCCAACGCCAAGGCCAGTTTTGCAATATTGAGATCGGAATCGAGATTGCCTTCACCAGCCTCAGTATATGAGGAAAGATCATACTTATCTTGGGCTGTCACAGGAGTTTCCCCTAAGGTCTGGATCATTCCACTCAAAACATCTCGATGGTGTTGATGATCCTTCAAAGTTGACATCGCCACTGCCAGGATCGTTTTCCCCACCGCCTGATTGCTCAGTTTTCCAGAGGCAACCGTGTAGGCCCAGATCGCTTCATGCTCCAACTCTAGGACTCCATTCAAGATCGCTAAATCACTCTGAGCTTGCGCAAAACTGACGTTAGGCGAGATCGCTTCCAAGGCCCAAGATCCTGCAATACCGCCAAGGGCACCAAAGAGGAAGAGACGGCGATCGTGGTGTAGCGGTGAGCTGATCGAGGTTGGCACCATCCGGTTCAGGGTACGCGAGAGCAAAGCAAAACCCGACGCAGGCTTCATAAGGGACTCCTGACTTCTGAGATTTTTGGATAGCCCAAACCCGCCTGGTACCCCAGAGGGGGATATCAGTGGCATAATCTGGAGGCAATTAAGCGTTCGCCATTCAGCATTCAGCTTGCGGGCAGTTGAGCCTTCTACTGAGGGATACGCCGGATCCAGCCGATTGGATCTCTTGGAGATCGGAAAGCTTAGGGGTGTGAGGTTTCGTGTCTTCTTTTCCACGATTGTGTTGAGTTATGTCTGAGTCTGGATCTGCTGAGGAGATCATCTTGCTGGCTCGGATCGCGGGCCAGGATCAGACGGCTCTGGCGGATCTTTATGACCGTTATGGGCGTATTCTTCTTGGGATCGCGTATCGGATGTTGGGATCGCGGGAGGAGGCTGAGGAGGTGGTTGCAGATGTGTTTTGGCAGGTATGGCGGACGGCAGGCAGTTATGATCCCAGTCGTAGTCGTGTCGATAGCTGGTTATTTCTGATCACCCGCAGTCGCGCCCTTGATCGGTTGCGATCACTCCAGCGCAAGTCTCGCAAATTGTCAGCATCAGCTGAGACAGCCGTGATCCAGCATCCTCCTGATCCCCAGGTCCATTTATTGCAACGGGAACAGCGTGCTCAGATTCAGCAGATCTTGCAGCAGATGCCTCTGGAGCAAAAACAAGTGATTGAACTAGCTTACTTCAGTGGCTTAACCCAGTCCGAGATCGCGGCTCAACTGCAGATCCCAGTAGGGACAGTCAAAACCCGGATCCGATTGGCGCTGGCAAAATTACGCGAAGGGCTAAAGCAGTCTGATTAGGGACATGAAGACATATTACGATTTACGATCGGGGATAAGGATTCGGACAGGGCAGAAGGGTAACGATTGGCAATGCACGAGACGGATTTGCAAGATTTGCTGGCACTGTATGCCCTGGATCTGCTGGAAGATGTTGATCGAGAGGATCTCATGGCTCAACTGACTCAGATCCCCGACATCGGGATGGGGGATCTCGCCGCAAGTCTACAGCAGGAATCCACGCTTGCAGCTCTGATCGGCTACACCGTTGATCCCTTAGATCCGGATCCATCTCTCAAACAGCGCATCTGGAATCGAATTGAACAGGATCCGACTCCTCCTGCAGTTATGGAGGCTCTCCGTGCTCAAAATTGGATCTGGCAGCCTCATCCTGTCGCCGGAGTAGAGATCGCCCCTTTGTCTGTTGATCCGTCCAGCAAGGAACTGATTAGCCTATTTCGAGCTGATGGTCCAACCGATTATCCTCGTCATCGCCATGTTGGCCCCGAAGAGATCTTGGTTTTGAGAGGTGATCTTCAAGTTGGCGATCTGGATTTGCGGGAAGGCGATTTCATTCGTTCTGACATAGGATCCCAACACCCTCACGCCACTCGTCAGGGCTGCTTGTGTCTGGTTCGATCCTGTCCAGAGGATCCTTTTTTAGATCCAGGATCTTCAGTTCACCCTGAGGAGATGCACCCGTTTATCCTGATCCGGGCTCAGGATCGGATCTGGCAACCTTACGCCACGGAAGGGGTTGAAGTCACTGTGCTGCACATGGATCCGGATCGGCGGCAGGTTACTGGCATCCTGAGCGCCCAAGCTGGAGTGACCTATCCCCTACATCAGCATGGTGGGGTGGAAGAGATCTTGATGCTGGCGGGCGATTTGATCATCGAATCCCAAATCTTTGGACCTGGAGACTATTTACGTTCTCCCACAGGATCGGCTCACGCTCCGACAACCCGTTTAGGCTGCTGCTTCTTTTACCGCACCTCTATGGAGGATCAGTTTCTGGATCTTCCCGCAGGGCTTTGATTCTCTCCAATCGGATAAACCTTGATGAAAGTCTCCATATGGATCACTTTAGTTTTGTTCCCACTAACGAGTATTCGATGGCAATCAGTTGGGAGAAATATTCTGCCACAAGTCCGTTGCAATAAACCTCGACAGATGCCCTACATTGGTTGTGGCAATGACCACATTTGGGATCCCTGACACCTTGGCTTGAGCGATCAGGATCATGTCAGCATCGATCGTCTTATCTCCTGCCGTTGGTTTTCCTTGTTGCCGTGCTTGTGCCCATAGTTCAGCTGCTTGCCGCATGGAAGCTGTTGTAATCGGCCAATACTCAAGTTGTTGACATAAGCTATCCAGTCGAGCAAGCCCCTTCATTTTCTTGGCTCGCAGTAACTCGCGCCGAACCTCATAATCTGCAATTTCTGGAACAATGACACGATTCCCCGTCTTGAGATGATCCTGAAGCCATTGGTTACACGCAACGCCTTGGGGAGAGATCCTTGGGTTCGTCACTAGCCCAATTGGACCAGCATCCAAGACGATTGTTCGCCCTACCATGTGATTCCTTTCATCTCAAGCGGGAATAACTTGCGCTCAGAAAGCCGATCCTCATCGAGTGCTTGGATCAAATACTCACCTGTTTCCCGTTGATCGTCACTATTTTCATCCTCAACCCAAGACTGGAGCATATTAACAGCCTCAATTTGTTTTGGCTGGATTGGCAGAGATCTTGACAAAGTCTGTAGAGTTGTCACCTCAAATGATAACTCTTGTTGCTCAGCTTCTAAGCAAAAATTGAGACCAGGATCATCAGGAGGATGAGTTGCTTTACAACCTTTGATTTTCCAATCATTACCCTGGTTATCCTTGAAACTTGCATAATCCGTGTATTGGATACCTTTGCTAGCGTAAAATTCGTTAATGGCATAAAAGTAAACCAAGGCATGAGCCCAACACTGATCAGTTCCATAGGGTTTTGTGTAAATACGCAAGATAGAACACTTCAGACCAGAGTGTGAAGCGCTTGAGGTAACAATCACCTCTAGGGTAATATCTTTATGATCAGTGTAAGAAAATTGATTCATGTAACACCTCATGAGAGCTGCTGTTTATTGCATTTCTAACGGCGAGGAGCTCAACGGTACGTCACCATCTCCTCAATATTAGCAGAGATGGAATGACTCAATTTGCTAGTGACTGCTAGTTCGCTATCAACAACGTCAGGAATGATCACGGTTTGGTAGATGGCTTCTAGCAACCAAAGGTGATTGACGATGGCAAGATCGGAGAGCGGTGTTTTGAACGGATCTGTTCCCCTTAGCCTTAAGATCCACACCACAAGGTGTTGAAGTCGCTGCGTTGCACATGGATCCGGATCGGCGGCAGGTGACTGGCATCCTGAGAGCCCAAGCTGGAGTGACCTATCCCCTACATCAGCATGGTGGGGTGGAAGAGATCTTGATGCGGGCCGGAGATCTGAATGATTGAGTCGCAGATCTTTGGACCTGGAGACTATTGACGTTCTCCCACGGGATCGACTCACGCTCTGACAACCCGCTTAGGTTGCTGCTTCTTGCACCGTATCTCTATCGAGGCTCAGTTTTTAGATCTTCACGTTGGCGCTTTGATCGGCTGTGACATACTCCCGACGCCGACCGCTTAGGCGGTACGACGCGGGCTTCTCCTCCGGGCTGCCCCGGATTCGCGTTTTATACTAAAAAGAGATAGCTGTCAATCGATTGAGTGTACAGATACTGTATCGAAGTTGGAAGCCACGTGGGATCGGGAGTGTGTTTCGAGTCTGTCTCCCGATCGGCTGAAGCCTCAAGGAAATGAGAAAGCTGGTGAAGGGATTTGAACCCCCGACCGGCTGATTACAAATCAGCTGCTCTACCCCTGAGCTACACCAGCAC
>CAZONZ010000059.1:9665-14440 GCA_964581005.1 uncultured bacterium | reverse complement strand
TACCAAGTCAACCCCTCACTCCTTCAACACGCCGATCCCCAGGCGATCGTCTTACACTGTTTACCCGCCCACCGCGATGAAGAGATCACCGATGACGTCATCGAAGGATCCCAGTCACGAGTTTGGGATCAGGCTGAAAACCGACTCCATGCCCAGAAAGCGCTGTTACTTCATCTGTTAGGAGCCAAAGGATTGGAATCACTGTAGAGATCTCTTAACCCGACACAAACAACTGCTCCAGCCATTGTCTAAATTCAGGTGCTGGATTTCGAGTTGGATCAAGATAGCGTCTCGTGATCGAGAGTCCTAATGATGTACCTGGTTCTTCTTGCCAAGCAAGCCAAGTATGAATAATTGCCTTTGAACGTTTAGTCCTCTCAAATAGCCGCTCTGCTTCAGGAATACGATCAACAACACTTTCAGCTCGGACAATTAAAGGATCTGATTCATTCGTTAAGCGTAAGAGAAAGTCTTCTAACATACCTGGCGCTTGATTATCTGGCATGAGCCAAATCCCAAGCTTTGGCCTACTAGCATTTGGGGCATCAAGGATCGTGCCTTCCTGAGTTGGCGCATTAGGTAAATTATAACCATGTACTTCTATAGCAGCACAAACTTGTTCCCATCGAGCAGAGCGATCGATATCTGCATCTATCACAGCAGCCAACACTTTTACACCTGTTCGGATCCTCACCTTCAAGTCATCAATCAAGTTTTCGACACCATCTTTGGCTTCTATAGAAAATAAAGTTCTATTATCAATGCTAAAATAATTGCAGAATTGATAGATGACTTCTCGATCATCACGACCTTCTACTAATAAGACGCGATCTTTAGGAGACATTCTAACGAACCTCAATCGATTCACGAGTAATGATAGTCAAGTCTTTTTCTGAGAAAAGCTCAGCTCTGATATCATTCCCGATTCGTTCTAGCCGGATCAGAAGACCATCATCTTGATATTCAGTAGCAGCTACTTGAAAAGCTTCGATACAGTCCCAACTGTGGGTTGTCGCAAATACTTGAACCTGAAGATCTTTGGCAGTCTGGAATACTAGCCGCCAAACATTGACTAAAGTAGTAAAATGCAGTCCAGAATCGATCTCATCCACTAGAAACGATCCTCCTTCTCCTGCATTAACTAGCCCTAACGCCAACTCAAATAATTTATTCATTCCATCACCAAGACTACGGAGTGGCATATTCTTTCGTTGATGAAGTTTAGCCATTGCTAACCGTTGTGCTCGTTTGCCTTGCACCATCACGATACGCTCAAGATCAGGTTCAATAACTCTGAGGGCATCTAAAACAGAAGATTCTTTATCAGTGAGAACAACTCGATCCCAAAGCTCTGCAGGATCTATAGAGTCATCATGAAATCCTGAAGCAGGAAGAAATAAGCTCTTGCTAAGATTCCGATATTTTCTACGCAGCGGACTAGGATATCGATCTAAGTTCATGGGAATAGACTGAATCGCCTCTTCCCCACGCTTTGCGGTAAGAACTTCAATAGCCTCTACCTCTAGATCCTCTGGGGGATCATGATAAAATTGACGTTGCAATCGAATGACTTCGTTGTCTTCGATCTCTTCAGTCGATCTCCACATGGAGCGAATCACTAATTGATCTTCACCATTGGTTTCACCGATCTCAATACACAAAGGGATTTCAGCATTATCATAAAACAAATAACTGAACAGCACGATATCTTCACGGCCATTTTTTTCTAGAGAATATTCTTGACGACGGCGTAGTAAGCGGATCAGAGTGTCCAGGACATCATCTGAAGAATAGAGGTGTACAGCCTCAAGAAGACTCGTTTTCCCCACATTATTTCGACCCACAATTAGATTAACTTTACCCATATGATCAATGTGTAAGTCCCGAAAGATCCGAAAATTGGTGACTCGAAGGGAGCTTAACACTGAACAGTCCTCCTATGAGCAGGGAATGTAAAGATCATAAATGAAGGGGCCTTAGCCGTCAATGCTCCTCAAGATCCTTAAGATAGGAAGATCTACTATAGCAGTCCGATTTAAAACGTGAGATCCTTCAGGAGCTTTCAGCTTTGAGCGTTTTCCCAGAGCGCAAGCCGGATCACCACCCTCTCACATTTGATCTCTGATTGCTATATTACTCCATCTGCTAGGAGCCAAAGGATTGGAATCACTGTAGAGATCTCTTAACCCGACACAAACAACTGCTCCAGCCATTGTCTAAATTCAGGTGCTGGATTTCGAGTTGGATCAAGATAGCGTCTCGTGATCGAGAGTCCTAATGACGTACCTGGTTCTTCTTGCCAAGCAAGCCAAGTATGAATAACTGCTTTTGACCAAAGGAAGTACCTGATTATCTCTGATCCCAAGGTCAAAAGCTGGTGGAAGTGCTGCAGATGCTGGAATGGGAGCGTGAGCAGATCCCTGAGGATCCCCAGCGGATTGGTTAGAGCTAGATCGAACCTGGATAAACTGATTGAGGCAATGTCTAAGAGTGGTCGGATCTGCAACGTTCTCCTATCCTGTAATTAACATAGGCGGCTAAGGATCTAGGCGGATGGTCTGGGAGTCGGGGCAACAACTGTGCAGTGGCTTGTACACGATTGAGAGAGAGCTCGGTCGTGGGGGCTTTGGGATCACCTACCTGGCTCGACATGTGCGGTTGCTGGATGTGTTTCCGGAAGGGGATCGCTATTGCCTGGTGATGGAGTACATCGAAGGGGTGAATCTGGATCAGTGGGTGAAGCAGCATGGGCGACTGCAGGAGACTGAGGCGATCAACTACATTCGTCAGATTGGATCGGCGTTGCAGGTGGTGCATGGTCGGAAGATGCTACATCGGGATGTGAAACCTGCCAATATCATGCTGCGGCGATCGGATCAGCAAGCGGTGTTGATCGATTTTGGGATTGCGCGGCAGCTGTCGGAGGAAACCCAGATGAATACGGGGGTACGGAGTGAGGGGTATGCGCCGCCAGAACAGTATGAGGAGGCGAATCGACCTATGCCCTATATCGATGTTTATGCCCTGGCAGCAACGCTCTATTTTTTGGTGACGGCTGAAGATCCGACTCCTTCGCAGTATCGGCGACTAACGGAGCTCCCCGATCCGAAACAGCTGAATCATGGGCTGAGTGATCGGACAAATGAAGAGATCATGAAGGGACTGGCGTTGAATCCTAAGTATCGAGCGCAAACGGTGGAAAAGTGGTTGGGATTGTTGCCAGATCCAGCGGCTGAAGGGGCTCGGAAGGTTGAAGCGGCCAGAGTGGCTGAGGATCGGAAGCGTCGGGAGGAGGCGGATCGGCAAAAACGGGAGGACGAGAGACGGATCCGGGAAGCTCAGCAGAAATGGGAACGAGAAGAGGCGAAGAGACAAAAGATCCACCAGGTGCAACCTCAGTCGATCAGCTTGCGGAGTCGGCGGCAGATCTTGCAATGGGTAGGAGGCTTAAGTGGTTTGGGGCTAGCGATCAGAGGAGGATATTGGATCGTCTCTCGTAGTGGCTCATCTGAAAAAACGTTTGACTTTGAAGTTGTTACGGTTAACGAGATCGGAGAGATCATCAGCCGTACTCCTGCTCAAACAGAAGGATTTATTGAAGATCTGGGTAACGGGATCACGCTGGAAATGGTGAAGATCCCGGCAGGCAGTTTTGTGATGGGATCGCCCGAAACGGAAGAAAATCGTGATGATAATGAGGGACCCCAGCGGATGGTGACGTTCGATCATCCCTTTTGGATCGGTCAATATCCAATCACTCAAGCCCAATGGCGAACCGTTGCTTCGTTGCCTAAGATTTATCTGGATTTGGATCCGGACCCATCAGGATTTAAGGGAGACAATCTACCTGTTGAGTCGATTACTTGGTATGAAGCGGTTGAGTTTTGTGATCGGTTATCAAAGTACACTGGTAAGGAGTACCGCTTACCGAGTGAGGCTGAGTGGGAGTATTCATGTCGTGCTAGTACGACAACACCATTTCATTTTGGGGAAACGATTACAGCAGATTTAGCTAACTATAATGGCAATTATACATATAGATCTGGACCTAAGGGAGTTTATCAAGAGAAAACAACTCCAGTAGGTAGCTTTAGGGTAGCAAATAACTTTGGCCTCTACGATATGCATGGAAATGTTTTAGAATGGTGTGCAGATCTATATCGTGAAAACTACAAAAACGCTCCAATAGATGGTACAACTTGGGAGGATATTAGTGATAACAATTTCCGCGTGGCGCGTGGTGGCTCTTGGTTCGGCAGGGTGTGGTACTGCCGTTCTGCTGATCGTCACGGATTCAATCCGGTCGTCACAAATTACACCTTCGGTTTTCGGGTGGCATGTTCTGCGTCGAGAGTCTAGTTACCCTCTACTCTTTTTACCCTTTTCCCCTGTCCCTTTAGGCTGTTAAAATGTTAAAAACCAGCTGTTTCGATTTTTGTGCAAACATTGTTACAACTTGTAAAATGTGATTTAAGTTAAGCTACAGCCTTGATCAAGTTCACAACCTTTCACGCCACAACAGTCGATCAGAGTTTAGACCTTAGATCTGCCAGGATCCCTCGTGAACATCGGAGTCTCATCAGCTGTGTGGTGGCTCTTGGATCAACGGATCCTTCAAAGCTGATCGGGATCGAGGCCCAATTCCCGCAATTTCTGGGCAAGGCGTTCAGATCGTTCTGCTCCGGTCAGGATCCCATTTCCCTGCTGATCACACCAACGCAACCATAACCGCGACACCTTCTCTTCATAGGATCCTTGCCACAACGTCAACCCCA
>CAZONZ010000059.1:5514-9565 GCA_964581005.1 uncultured bacterium | reverse complement strand
AACCATAACCGCGACACCTTCTCTTCATAGGATCCTTGCCACAACGTCAACCCCAACCCAACTGCTTCAAGCCAAACACATTGTCCGACCTCACGGATCCCTTCGATCGGGGTGAGTTCAACATACGTTCCAGATTGCAGCTCCCAAACCCGCAACAGGGCTCCATTCATCTCCGCTTGCCCTTGGATCTGTTCAAACGGATCAAATACGGCATAGTACGGTACTCCGATCTGGGCATAGATCTGCATTTTGCTCTGCGTTTTCCCTTTCTGTCGGGATCGGCGGCTGAGACCCACTTCATCCCCTTCTGGGTTGGAAACGATCTCAATACATACATCCGGTGGTTTGCCAAACCTCCAGACAAAATAGGATCGGTTTTGTTTCGGCGCTAAGTCATCGGCCCGTTGCACCCCTAAGCTGAGCAAGACATCGGGGACAACCGGATCAGCCTTGAGCTCGTAAAATAAGCCAACATTGGCAGCCACTAGAAACGGAGCAGGCAGCACTTGGGAACTATAAATCGGTTCAACCAGGAGCCGCTCTTGAACTTCAGATTGAAAACCATCCACAGGGGTATCATCCTCGGTGACCAGGTGACTTAGATCCCATTCAGCAACGAGGGTGTCTGCAGAGTGATCACGATCACGGAGTTGAGATGTCATAATCCACCACTGAGCTCAAAACTAGGCTGATTCGTTCTGATCCATATGATCTACTCCCCTACACCAGAAGTTAGCTCGCTTGAGATTGAAAAATCAGTAAACTACGTGATCAGGGGTAGAAAGCTAGTCGAGGTAGACCAAGGGTTTCGTCCCAGCCCATCATGATATTCAACGCTTGCACAGCTTGTCCGGCCTGACCCTTGATCAAGTTGTCGATCACCGATAGCACGATCACTCGGTTCGTGCGGCTATCCACTTCTAGCCCGATCATGCAAAAGTTTGTCCCAGCCACCCACTTGGTTTGAGGGTAGACTCCTGCAGACAAGATCCGCACCCAAGGCGACTGTCGATAAAACGCAGAATAGATCGTCAGGAGATCCTCAGCTACCAGCCCCGGATCCCGCAGGGAAGCATACAACGTCACATGGATACCTCGGATCATCGGGATTACGTGGGGAGTGAACTGGATTGTGATCGGATTGTGGGCTAGATCGGAACAGATTTGCTCGATCTCTGGAGTGTGGCGATGCTGAGCAACCCCGTAAGCGCCTAAACTGCTGTCTGCTTCCGCAAATAATGAATTGACCTTCAGCGTCCGACCTGCACCTGATACACCCGATTTTGCATCCAGGATCAGACTGTCTAATTCCACCAACCCTTGCCGCAATAACGGAGCCGCTGCCAACAACGAGGCTGTGGGATAACAGCCAGGGCATCCGATTAAACGTGAATGGCTAATGGCCTCTCGATATAACTCCGGCAATCCATAGACTGCTTTGGGATTAGCCTGACGATGCTCTGGGGATGGCCAGCTCGGATCCTTAGCCCCCGGTTGGTACCACGACTCGTAAACAGCTAGATCGCGGAAACGGTAATCCGCAGAAAGATCGAGAACTCGACACCCCTTCGCCAACAGATCAGGAGCTAGAGAACAAGCCAGCCCATTCGGTAAAGCCAGAAACACAACCTCGCAGGCTGCCGCAATCCGATCCACATCGACAGGTTCAACAGCCAGATCGAGAGCATCTGCCAGGTGGGGATAGAGATCCTCATAGCGCTTGCCGACACTATCTCGCCCTGCAACATACGTCATCTTGACATGGGGATGATCCGCAAGAATTCGCACCAGTTGAACACCCCCGTAACCAGAGGCCCCGACAATCCCCACCTTGATCTGTGTTTGACTCACGATCGTTGATCCTGACATGCGACGATAGAGTTTCCACTTATCCTACTGGATCTAGGCAATAGGGATCGCTTGACTCGCTAACATGAAGTCTGCTCAAGTCTTCGGCACAAACACGCGATCCGAGCCGTCATGCCCAACAACCTACCCAAACTAGATCAGACGTGATCATGCAGACTGCTTCTCATCTTGCCTCAGCCCCCCACGTTGATCGGAGTCGTCGCCGCTTCATCCAAACAGGAGCGCTGGCTTTGGGTGCCTCTCTGATCAAAGGTGCTCCTGGGAAAAGCCGCCCAACCAGCCCCACCCTGATCACGCAAGCTGATCTGAAACCGTTGACCTATGGTACCAACTGGTATGCCCAAGCTGAGCATGGGGGCTTCTATCAAGCTCTGGCCACAGGCATCTATCAGAAAGCGGGCTTAGCGGTCACGATCGAGCCGGGTGGACCCCAGATCAACGGAATTCAATCCTTAGTCGGTGGGCGCTTTGATTGTTTTATGGGATCAGGCATTGAACAATTGATCGCAACTAACCAAAATATCCCTCTGATCACCGTTGCTGCCATCTTCCAGAAAGATCCGCAAGTGTTACTGGCCCATCCCAATCAGGGGATCGAGAATCTTGAGGATCTGCGTGGTAAACCCATCTTTGTCTCGTCTGGCGCGAATTCCACGTTTTGGCCTTTCCTTGTCGCCAATTTTGGATTTACAGACGATCAAAAGCGCCCCTACAACTTTAGTCTCAGCCCCTTTTTAAGCGATCCCACCTCAGCCCAACAAGGCTACCTCACCTCAGAACCCTACGCGATCCAGATCCAAGCAGGATTTCAACCCATGATCTTTCTGCTGGCCGACTACGGCTACGGCCCCTACACCACCACGATCCAAACCACTCAACAGCGTGTGTTTGAAACCCCCGATTTGATTGAACGCTTTGTGGATGCCTCGATCGAAGGCTGGTATAGCTACTTGGCCGATCCAGGACCTGGCAACCAACTGATCAAAGAAGCCAATCCTGAAATGACCGACGCTCAGATCACCTATGGGATCAACAAAATGCAAGAATTTGGGATTGTCCTCTCTGGAGATGCTGAAACCTTAGGCATTGGAGCGATGACTGATCAACGGTGGCAAACGGTATTCGAAAATCTGGTTGCCCATCAAATTGTTAGTCCTGATCTCAACCTCACTCAAGCCTACACCCTCCGTTTCATCAACAAAGGGACAGAGGTATTCCAACCCCCTGGATCGGAAAGCTAGATCGCTGCCCCTAAAGTGACCGTTTGCAAAAATTGTTCGGTTCGTTGACCAAATTGATCCAAAACCGCAACCGAAAGACCATAGGTTCCTGGACCGAGATCATCCGGCGGAACCAATGAAAACGTTGCCACACAACTTGAGGATCCCCCCAAGCAACCCACCTCATCGGCGCTAAAGGGTTGCAAAATGCTGCCAGACCAGAGGACTTGAAAGGCATTGTTTGCAGGTAAACCCGCTGGGATCACGACATCCATGGAGATTTGGAATGATTGATCTTGAACCAAGCTGGAACTAGAAACCGACAACGTTCGGAAAAAGGGAGGAGGATTAACCGATGTTGAAGTGTCTTCACCCGTACTGCAGCTACTAGCCATCAGCACCATCATGATCGAGATCGCTAAGGGCAGATTCACCCGTTGTGGGTCAGGTTGTGGATCAGGTTGTGGATCAGATCGAGTGTGAGATGAGCCGAAGTGACAGAAAATCCGGTTGACGAGGGTTGCCATAGCGGAAGTCGTTGAGTGGATGATGCGGCCAAGAGCTGCTTGATTGTACAGGCTTTGCCTGGGTTGCACAAGATCCAGCTTGGACGGTTCGCTCGAAATTTAGATTTTGTTTGACAAGTGGTTCCAGAAGCCTTAGAATTAGTGTTTGCTGATTTCTTCAGGTTTTTCTCGTTATGAAGGTGCGTCCGTCCGTTCGTCGGATCTGCGAAAAATGTCGTGTCATTCGCCGCCACGGTCGAGTGATGGTGATCTGTTCCAATCCCAAACACAAACAGCGTCAGGGTTAAGCAGATCCAATGTGCTTCTTGATCAATCAAACTCAATCGCGGCACCCTTTAGAGCCTAGATAGCGAGCGATGGCTGGATCGACTCCGTTAGTGAGTCGCAACGGATGAGCCAACCTGGTGAAACGGTCGCAAGCAAGACCCAAGCAAG
>CAZONZ010000059.1:1965-5414 GCA_964581005.1 uncultured bacterium | reverse complement strand
CAAGCAAGACCCAAGCAAGGCGAGCAAGCAGTTAAAGGATACTACTAACTATGGCACGGATCGCAGGGGTTGACATCCCACGAGAAAAACGAGTTGAGATTGCTCTGACCTATATCTATGGGATCGGGTTGACTCGATCCAAGCAAATTCTCGCCAAGACAGGCGTCAATCCCGATACCCGGGCGAAGGATCTGACGGATGCAGAGGTAGCGAGTTTGCGGCAGGCAGTCGAAGCCGATTATCAGGTTGAGGGGGACTTGCGTCGCCAAGAGTCGATGAATATCAAGCGCCTGATCGATATCGGAACCTACCGAGGTCGGCGGCATCGATCGGCTCTCCCCGTGCGAGGCCAGCGCACCCGGACCAATTCTCGAACCCGCAAGGGAGTTCGGAAAACAGTGGCTGGAAAGAAAAAAGCACCCTCAAAGAAATAGCCCTATGGCTTTGCCTCTCTGGTGGCCCTCGATCCCTGAGGTTTCTCCAATCAGAGAGGTTTTTAGGCTTTGCCTGACGGAGGTTTTGCAGCTCTGAAGGATGATCTCCTCACCGTTATTGCTCCCGTCCCTTTGTTGATAGATAACCCTACAGCAGAGAAGACAGCAGATGAGTGTTGAACTGATCGACCCTATCCGATCGAATGTTGTTTGCTTTTGATGTTTGGATTCCCAGGAGGATCTGAGGCAGTATGGCTCGACAGCCGCAGCGTCGTGGACGCAAGATCAAGCGCAATGTTCCTAGTGGCGTTGCCTACATTCAATCAACGTTTAATAACACCATTGTCACGATCACTGATCCCAATGGGGACGTGATTTCGTGGTCTTCAGCAGGGGCCAGTGGCTTCAAAGGGGCGAAAAAAGGGACTCCCTTTGCGGCTCAAACGGCAGCTGAGAGTGCAGCAAAGCAGGCGATGGAAAATGGTATGCGCCAGATCGAGGTGATGGTGAGTGGTCCAGGGGCAGGACGAGAAACTGCGATCCGGGCACTGCAGTCTGCTGGTCTTGAGATCACCTTGATCCGTGATATTACTCCGATTCCACACAATGGCTGTCGCCCTCCCAAACGGCGGCGGGTCTGAAGCAGGAGTGCCTCAGGCGTTCACCAATTCAATTCGATCGGCAGTTGCCCCTTGGCAGGCCGAGGCAGTGTAGACACTCAGAGCATTTAGAAGGGAGGCATTCCTGTGGCAACCTATCAAGCAGAGTGTGTGGAATCCAATCAGGATGAGCTAACCGGGGTCTACTACGGCAAGTTCGTGATGGAACCTCTGGCACGAGGACAGGGCACCACGGTCGGCAATGCCCTACGCCGGGTGCTGCTCTCTAACCTGGAAGGGGCTGCCGTCACTGCTGTCCGGATCGCTGGAGTCAATCACGAATTTTCAACTGTTCCAGGAGTGCGGGAAGATGTGATGGAGATCCTGCTCAATATGAAAGAGCTGATTCTCCGTTGCAATGCAGCGGATACTCAAATGGGTCGTCTGTTTGCTCAGGGGCCGGGAGGGATCACCGCTGAAAAGCTGCAGCTGCCCAGTGAAGTGGAATTGATCAATCCCCATCATCACATTGCGACCTTAGCTGAGGATGCAACCCTGGAACTCGAATTTTCGATCGCTCGTGGGCGGGGCTATCGGGCAGTTGATTTTTTGGATCACCAATCGATGGCGATCGACTTTCTCCAGATCGATTCCGTCTTTATGCCGGTGCGCAAGGTTAACTATTCCGTTGAAGCGGCACGGGTCGGCGAGTCTCTAGAGCAGGATCGGTTGACCCTGGAAATGTGGACCAATGGCAGCCTCACGCCGCAGGAAGCCCTCAGTCAAGCCGCCAAGATCTTGGTCGAGCTGTTCGTTCCCCTCCAGGATGTCAGTTTTGATACCCCGATCATGCCGCAGCAGACGGAGGACAATCAGAAAAACCAGATCCCGATCGAGGAACTGCAGCTCTCGGTGCGGGCTTACAACTGCCTCAAGCGAGCTCAGATCAATACGGTGGCCGATCTGTTGGTCTATACCGAAGAGGATCTGCTGGAGATCAAGAACTTTGGCCAAAAGTCGGCTGAAGAAGTGGTGGAAGCTCTTAAAAATCGGTTGGGCTTGACCCTGCCGCGTGAGAAAAGTAAATCCTGATGATCCATCGCCTGTGATCGTATGTGATCAAATGTGATCGTATGTGATCGTAATGGATTGATCCCTAGAGTTGTGTTGCAAACCCTTGTCGTCTGAACTGAGGTTGGATCTAGAATCATGCGTCACCGTCGTCGAGTTCCCAAGCTGAATCGCCCTGCTGATCAGCGCAATGCCATGCTCCGATCCCTGACCACCTCCTTATTGCGGGAAGGGCGGATCACTACCACCAAGGCTCGCGCCAAGGCGATTCGTTCCACTGCTGAAAAAATGATCACCCTGGCTAAAGATGGATCCTTATCTGCGCGTCGGCAAGCCCTAGGATTTCTCTACGATCCAGAGTTGGTCAAGAACCTATTTGAACTGGTGCCTGAACGCTACGCCAATCGCGCCGGGGGCTACACTCGGATCCTACGCACGGTAGCTCGGCGGGGAGATGCAGCAGAGATGGCTGTGATCGAGTTGGTAGATTAGCGCTTAACCCTAGTGTTGAACAACGTCCAGATCGAGATGAGGGAGAGGGTGTTGATTGATCATGGCTGAGTGGCATCGGATCGCTCTGAAGTTACAGTACCTGGGCACCCATTACCGGGGCTGGCAACGGCAACTTGAACAACGCTGCGTCCAGACGGTTCTGGAAGAGGCGGTGGCGAGTCGCGCGGGTCATGATGTGGTTGTGCATGGAGCAGGCCGCACCGATACCGGGGTCCATGCCGCAGGCCAAGTCTGCCATTTTGAAACCCACTCCCCGATCCCTGATCACCATTGGCGGGAAGTGCTCAACAATTGTCTGCCGAACGATCTGGTGATCCTGGCTTCAGCGGCAGTCCCAAACGATTGGCACGCTCGGTTTTCGGCCTCCTGGCGACGCTATCGCTACTTGATCCTGAATCAAGAGATCCCAGATGTGTTTTATGCCCCGTTTAGTTGGCATTTTCGCTTACCATTAAATGTTCATCCGATGGCAGCTGCGTTGGAGTCGATCTTAGGACAAAACGATCTGGAAGCCTTCCGGGGAGCGGGATCGAAGCGGTTGGACTCTCAGGTTGAAGTCCAGGACGTTCAATGCCAACGCTGGGGGCCGATGATCGGGATCGAAGTTCAAGCTAGTGGATTTCTTTACCGAATGATGCGGTTATTGGTTGGGGCCTTGGCCTTTGTCGGTCAGGGGCGATTGTCGCCCGATCATTTTGTACAGCTTTGGCAAGAGAACGACTGGCTTTCCTATGTTCCAGCTCGCTATTGTGCTCCTCCTCAGGGTCTTTGTTTGACCGATGTCGGCTATCCTGAGGATCCGTTTGCGTCTCTGCGGGATCGGCGTTCCAGC
>CAZONZ010000059.1:0-1865 GCA_964581005.1 uncultured bacterium | reverse complement strand
CTTGGATCAAGAAGATCAACTCTTGGATCAAGAAGATCCTATCGATCAACTCACTTCCTTCGCTCCGTCATCCGATCCACTTGCTCACCATGCCGATGACCCCAGATCCGTGATCCCTTCTAGCTTGTTGCAAGGACGCTGGCCACCGATCGCTGAGCTAGTTCCTTCTTAAGTTGGTTCCCATAACCTATTTTGCCGATATTGATTGAATGAGTTTAACCTTGTTGCTGATTTCCTTACCTTTAGTGCTGGATCGACATTCACCATGATGAACAAAACTCCCCTGCCCAAAGCTGATCCGAATGATCGCCGCTGGTACGTGATCGATGCGGCTGATCAGCGTTTAGGACGGCTTGCGACAACCGTTGCCAATATCCTGCGAGGCAAGCACAAGCCTGACTTTACGCCTCATCTGGATACGGGTGATTTTGTGATCGTGATCAATGCGGAAAAAATTCAGGTCACTGGCAAAAAACGGACCCAAAAGCTGTATCGGCGGCACTCCGGTCGTCCTGGTGGGATGAAGACGGAAACCTTTGAGCAGTTACAGAAACGGATCCCAGAGCGGGTGATCGAGCACGCTGTCAAAGGCATGTTGCCCCACAACTCCCTGGGCCGCAGACAGTTTACCAAGCTGAAGGTTTACACAGGCCCCCATCATCCTCACCAGGCCCAGCAGCCTGAACTTTATCCCCTCAATACCATTCCAGGAGCGAAGGCATGACTGCAGAAATGATCCATGACGACAGAGCTGTTTACTGGGGTACAGGTCGCCGCAAAACCGCAGTGGCCAGAGTCCGACTGGTCCCCGGCACAGGTGAGATCACCATCAACGATCGGCCTGGGGATCAATATCTCCAATTTCGGGAAAAGCTGATCTCTGATGTGAAAGCTCCCTTGGAAACCCTGGGGCTGGAAGGATCCTACGATATTTTGATCCGGGCTCATGGGGGTGGCGTGACTGGGCAGGCTGACGCGATCCGGCTGGGCGTTGCTCGTGCTTTGTGCGATATGGATCCCGCCAATCGGGGGCCGCTCAAGAGTGAAGGCTTCTTGACTCGTGATCCACGGGCAAAGGAACGGAAGAAGTATGGTCTGCGCAAAGCTCGGAAGGCTCCTCAGTACTCCAAGCGTTAACATTGACCTGGATCTTAAATTCTCGCTAGAGTCTCGATCAGATATTCAGGAGGTTGTGTAATGCCGAAAGCCAATATTCATCCCAAGTGGTACCCCGACGCCAAAGTGATCTGCAATGGCGAGGTTGTGATGACGGTTGGATCGACTCAACCGGAGCTCAAGGTTGATGTGTGGTCTGGCAATCATCCCTTTTTCACCGGGAGCCAGCGGATCATTGATACCGAAGGGCGGGTTGAGAAATTCCTGCGTAAGTATGGCATGAGTGGAGGAAGTGGCGGATCGAAGCAAACGAAAGAGAAGAAATAGCTCCCCTAGCCCTAGGCCAGCGTAAGATCGAACTATCCAATCAAGATCGAACCTGAGATCTAACTGAAGATCCAACTGAAGATCCAACTGAGATCCAGACAAGACCCCGCTTGCATACGAAGGGACAAGGGCTATGGCACCACCTCAGCTATTGATGAATCGGCTTCAGGATGTTGAGTCAACCTTTAATGAACTGACTCAGCAGCTGGCAGATCCCGATGTGATGTCCGATCCCCATGAGTTACAGCGAATTGCCAAAGCGCGATCTGGCCTAGAGCAGATCGTGGAAGCCTACTATGAGTGGCAAGATGTCCAACGGAATCTGACGGAAGCTGAGGAAATCCTCAAAGACACAAGCTCGGATCCCGATCTGATTGAAATTGCCAGCTCAGAGGTTCCCGATCTCAAGCTACGCCAAGCCA
>CAZONZ010000058.1:0-14614 GCA_964581005.1 uncultured bacterium | reverse complement strand
TTTCATCATGCTCGATCAAGATGCCAATGACTTCCATCAGAGAAGCAAGCGAGTGTTGCTGATCTTGCCGCCCTCATTGATCAGGCTACTCGACCATTGTAGAAGCTGATCGATATGGATTCACTTATATTGTCACAGGATAATGGGTAGAGAGTCCAAGCGTCCTTGGCAGCAGCACAGGACTGTACAGAAAGGTTAGATTATGGGGAAACATCCAATCAACTCCCAGGCTTTTTATGAAATTCTCAACAAGAGACTTACTTCAAGCCTCAATTCTGCTAGTAGCCCTAGTGCTAGGATCTCAGTCAAGCTATGCTCAAAATGCAACACAATTCTTCTGTGGAGCGAGTGTGACTAACGGGGTATTAATACCAACGACCTTGGCGCGAACGCCTCGTGGTGATGTTCCTGTGATTCGCTGGGTCTCAACCTATTTTTCGGTATCGGGCTACGATCCTCAAACTCGCTGCGAACAGGTTTCAGCCCGCTTCCAGCTTTACCATCAACGAGGAAGCTTGCAGTACCTCACCACTGGCCGCATGAATACCATGCCTGTGATCTGCACCACAACAGCTCAAGGAGGATCATGTCAAAATTTATTATTCACCTTGAAACCAACAAGCTCCCGCTCTCCATCTGAGACGTTGCAGGCTTTGATGGATGTGCGCCAGCGTAGTGGATCGGCTCTTAACGAAACTACTGGACGCCTCTACATTGATATGCAGGAATATCTGGCAACTGCACCAATTCAGATGGAGACAGACAGGGTTCAGTTAATTGAGGATGCACTCTGGTAGCAACTTGGAGTAAGCCCTAGATCTAGGCTTCTGTCTTGTCCTGATCCCTATATCTAGTGCTTGGACATTGTTGGTTAAGAGGTATATACTGTTACCGTAATGTTGATCAAACAGGAGTTAGATCTGTGAATCGATCACTGATTGCCGCAATTCCACTGGTTGCCACCGTGTTACTGAGCTCGCTGGTAAGTCGAGCTGCAGCCCAATCGACAACGTTTGTCTGTGGAAGCACAACTGTTAATGCTCAAGCTGTGCCCACGACCATCGCTGTAACACCTGAGGGAGATGTTCCTGTAATCCGCTGGATCTCAACTGAGTTTTCGGCTGCAGGTTTTACACCCCAACGCCGTTGTGAGATCGTGTCGGAAAAATTCCAGATCTATTACAGCAACGGTAGTTTGCAGTACTTAACTACAGGTCGAATCAATAATCAGCCTGTTGTTTGTACAGCCCGCACGAATGGGGGGGCTTGCGAGAATCAGTTGTTCACCTTGCGTCCTGATGCCAATCCCGGCCAAACGTTACAGCGCTTGTTGGATGTGCGGAATCGGGTTGGTGGACCTTTGGCGGAAACAGGTGAACGGGTTTATATCAATATGAATGAGTTTTTGAGCTCAACCTATGCTTCTAGCTCTGACTCCCCGATCGCTGAACCAGCAGCCCCTTCGGTCTCCGAGCCTGCTGATTCAGGTAGCTCCTCTTCATTGTCCCCTGCTTGGTAAGGAATGCCCCGTCGCCAATTGCTCTTCGTTTTTCTCGCTGCGGCTATAACCTTCTCCCTAGGTATTGTGGGAGGGGTTGCCGTTATCGATCGAAGTATCTTAGCTCACGTTAAGATCATCCCTCCAACTGGACCTGTATCCCTGACTCCAGCCCAGATTCAAACCTATGCCGAGCAGATCACTGTTAAGGTTCAGGCAGGGGAGCTGTGGGGGTCAGGGATTCTTATTCATCGCCAGGGATCCACATATGTTGTGGTGACCAACGCGCATGTGCTGCGGCTAGGCGATCGCTACACTGTCCATACGTTTGATAATTCTGTCTACTCTGCGCAGGTGATCCAAGAACCCGAATTGGCTAACCAGGATCTCGGTTTATTGGAGTTTGAGAGTCCTGAGCAACATTATTTTGTGGCTATTGTGGGGATCTCAGCCGATCTTGACGTGGGAGAGCCAGTTTTTGCTGTTGGTTACCCCATGCTTGCACTAGCGGATGGCAGTCAGGGTCTAGTCTTTTCTGCAGGGCGAGTATCCCTGGTTCTGGATCGGACGTTTGATCAGGGATATCAAGTTGGCTATACCAGTGATGTCCAAAAAGGGATGAGTGGGGGTCCCGTTTTGAATCAGTTGGGTGAGGTTGTTGCGATCAATGGCGTTCATGCTTATCCGCTTTGGGGTGATCCATATGTGTTTGATGATGGCTCCCATCCTTGTCCTCCTCTCCATCGACTCATGACTCGTTCTAGCTGGGGGATTGCGATGGATCATTTTAGTCAATTGGTCCCGCAGTATGTTCGAGCGGAAGAGCAGTCCCCGCCCCTCACTCGATCTGAACACTTAACCACCTCAACTGATCCCATTAAACGAGTTAACCAATGGGTTCAGCAGATAGGATGGCATCACACAGCGGCTCGCAATGAGATCCAAAACCTTAAGTCCGAGGCTGAGTCAGCCCAAAGCTGTCAGGAATGAATGAGAAGTGCTATCAATGAGAGCCAAGAGCTGCTCAACTCACCAAAGATCGCCTTGGTCAACTGGAGCAGAGTTAGATCGTTGCGGATCTGCATTCAAGATCTCAGGTGAATCTGGGTTTACTACCGCTTCCGGCTCTTCCATAGGCTCTGGAGATCCTCCAGGTTGGATGGGTAATTCACGTCCTAGTCTTTGATAAATGGTGACTTGATCGGCTTCGGATAATTGGCCTTCAGTAACCAGTTGAGTGATCGTTTGATCGATAGTTGTTGATCGTAAATAGCTGGCAATCTGAGGTAATTGTTGTTGAGCTAATAATCGCCAGAATGAGGATAGTTCATGAACTGGATCCAATCCTGGAACGACAGCCTCACTTAAGAAAAGCTGGTGTTCTGTCTCAATCGATCGGATCGTTAGAATAGTAGCTTGAGCAGGATCATAGGGACACGTTTGGAGCCCTTGTTGGAGAGCTGTTGCCACCCAAGTATTGAACGCTGGTTGAAGGTGGCGCTCAATATGATGGTGACTGGCCATCACAAAACCACAATCAAACGACACGATTGACTCAACCGCACTACAAGCTTGGGATCCAGACTCAAACAGCCCCGATCGATAAGGGGGATTGATCCAGAATGTAGAATTTGTATTGATATCATGAGCTGCTTGCAGCAGGATGGAACGAGTTAAGGATCCTGCCCATTGGCCAATTTCTTTGCGGTTTATATAAGATCTCTCAGCAATATTCAGCATCTGATGGGCAAAGGCTGCAGTGGCTGGATTTTGTGAATGAGATTGATAAAAATTTCTAAAGGTACTCAAGATAAAATCCCAGTCTAGATCGGCTTCTGGAGTTGGATCGGATCCAGCTTGATCGGGATCAAATTGACACACAGGTGGAGTTGGTGTAATCGTTAATTTGGCTTGACCCATTAGACAAGAGCGATTGATTTCACACTCTCCAACTCCGATCATTTCGTGAACTGATAAATCAACATCAACAACTGCGATCTTGACTGAATTCGAGGGGAGAGCAACATTCGTGAAAACACAACGGTAGGCATCAGGGCAGGCAGGGGTCTGGATCTGTTCCAATGGAGTTCCATCGGGTAAGCAACTAGAATCCACTATTTCTGATCGGAGTTCCCCCAATGACTCTTCAAATAAGCAGATGGCAATATCAGGAGCCTCAAACGGAGCAACGTCCCAGGTGCTTGGACCCGATTGTATATTGGGTTTGGTGCCTGTGATCTCAACCGTGATCGTGGCAAACTGCCCTGGAGGATCCTGGTATGGAATGGATTGGGCCTCAGCTCCAAGGGTGATCATCATAACCCCGACTACAGGGATTCCGCCTCTGATCACAGCAGCTTTGACACTCGTGTGGATCCATCTCAGAGAGTTGAATAAAGCCAGTGGAAACAGGGTCATGGTGTATCCCCAATCAAGAGTTTAGGTGTTGACTGAGCTAGGGTTGGATCTGCTGGAGCAATGTTTCGCGGTTGGCCAGGGCAGGCTCAAAGGTGGGATCGATCTGTAGGGCTGTGTCGAAGGCTTCCAAGGCTGCTTCATAACGGGCAAGCTCGTAAAGCAAACTCCCAAGATTATTCCAGGTTGTCACATTTTCCGGATCGAGATCTGTTGCGGTTTGGTAAGCTTCCAAGGCTTCCTCAGTGCGCCCCAAACGCTTCAGAACTAGCCCACGATGATCCCAGGCCGTGGCATACTCAGGATCGAACTGCAGGGCTGTCTCAAACTCGGCTAGAGCTTCAAGATAACGCCCTTGAGCTGCTAAAACCACTCCACGGCTATTCAGCAAGCGCGGCGAAACACTCAATCCAAGATTAGATCGGATCTGAGTCGCTCGATCCAAGGCTTCTAACGCTCCTTGATATTGCTGCATACCAAACAAAATTTCCGCTTTGGTGGCCAGATCAGTAGGATTTTGCGCTTCCCCTAACTGCGATTGGATCCCGATTGCTTTATTGATCGCTTCCAGAGCTGTCGGTAGCTGACCCAGATAGCGGAGAGCTTCCCCTCGACACCGCCAGGGCTCATAGTAGGTGTAGCTCTTGGCCTCACTGATCTCGACCGCCCGATTACAGGCAGACAGAGCTTCCTCATACTGTTGGGAGAACCCATAGACATACCCCTTGGCAAACCAAGCAAGGTAAAAATCCGATCGCAACTGCAGCGCCTGATCAAAATCCGCCTGAGCTTCCTCCACTTGCCCGATCCGCCAGAGTTGATTGCCTCGATCTAGCCAGTAGAAGGGATTGGAGGAGTCAGCCTTGAGGGGAGGTCGCCAGGACTGCTCTAGATCAACATACCCCAACAACGGGGGTGGATCATTGAGCACAACCCAAGAGGGAGTGATCTCTGCATCAGCCGCCAGCTGGAGAAAGGTTTGAGTTGAAATCCCTAAACTATGACCGATCTTGAACTTATCTACGCTTTCGGCTTCCGCCAAAAACTGCTGGACAATTTCATCATCGTCGCTGAGTCCCCGACCATCAGCCCGCCCGTGGATCCCGATCACGTGTCCAAGCGTATTGAAGATAGGGCCACCACTCATGCCGGGGTAAGTTAAATTCGTATAGACCAACTCATAATTGCGGTAGCGAGTTTCCGGATTGCTGACGACAGAGGCTGTTGTGTCTTCTAAGATCCCAGGATTGACAACAAGATCTTCACTCCCCAAGGGCCACCCCGACACAAAAACGACATGCTTCCCTCGTTCGGATGCCTCTGAACGCACACTAGCGGTGGATCCTGTTGCCGTAGAGGGTGTGTAGAGCCGATCTTCGTACAGTCGATAGGCATAGGTTGAAAGCGCCGCTGTGGGGTAATCCTGGGTACTGCGAAATGAGACTAAAGCCAGATCAGCGAAGTTAGGTTCTGAAAGGATCACCAGATTGCTAAAGGCAGCATTGTGAAATTGAGCATCCTCTGTCTGAATCTCAACCCCTTCCCCCTCTGCCACACTCTCTAGCACGTGGGCAGCCGTCAAGACCCAGTAACGGTTGCTGGCTTCCCCGATCAAAACCCCTGATCCTGGACTTCCCGGCGTCAAAATCTTGACTGTGACATCTGAAGCTAATGATTGAAGCTGATCGGGAGACAAAGGGGTAGCCGCCAAAGCAGCTGTAGACCAGACGAGTGAGATCGATCCGAGCCAGCCTGTGACACCGATCCAAACTCTCTGCCTCAGCCCCTTGATTCTGGAGTTCTCGCTCATCCGTTTGCCTCCCATATTGATCACTTTGTTCACTGATCTGGAATGAATCGGCTTGTTAGAGTTGGGTGAGTTAGGGGGTTCGCCTTGAGGGTTTTCCTTCTAGGCTAGAACCGGATCCGGAAGACTCGACCTTGAGTGGTGCCCTCTTTGATCGTCAGCATAAGCCCTTGGCTTCCAGCTGGATTCCAGGGTTGGTTGATGATCGTTAACTCACCAGACATTGTGCTTTGCGGTTCGATTAAGGCATCCTGACCGACTTCTCCAAACGAGATCCGGGAACTCACAGAACTGCCATTCTCATCTTCAACCGTGGCAAACAGAGGCACAAACCCAAAAGCATAATCGCTCTGATTGTCAACCACTACGTTCACGGTATACATGCCGCGACTCAGAACCGTAGCGCCATCAAGACGGATGATGACCCCATCCAACTCCTGGCCAATGGCTAAAGCAACCGGGCCTGACTGGAAGGTTGCACTGCTTGGATCGGCTGAACCCGCTGAATTGGTGAGATCTGGGATCGTCTCAGGTTCAGGCGGTGTGGCAATGGCAACATCTTCTTGATCGACTGAGGAGCTAGCAGGCTGGGCTTGGGCGTCAGATTTAGAGGCCGATCCCTGACCTTGGCTGGGATCCGGAGCTGCTCCTGTTTCGGGAGCCAGGGGAGATCCAGCTGATCCAGAGGAGGATCCACTCGCTGCGGCAATCACAGGTGAGCCAGAGATCTGGGATTGGATCTGACTATGTCGGGCTACTCCTTCGTAGGCGTAGCGATTGTACCCATTCTGGAGGATCAAGGTTTCCAGGTAGCGGACGCGGGTATCTGGAGCAGGGTGGGTGGAGAGGTAGTCCTCAGCATTCCCACGAGGGTTGCTGCGTTGAGTCGCATCTCGCAGGATCACCAGATAATTCCGCAATCCATCTGCCGCGTAGTCAGCTTGAGCAAGGGCACGAGTTCCTAAAATGTCAGACTCTTGCTCCTGCTTGCGATTAAACCTGGCGGATAACATTCGTTCAAGGTCCGATCCATCTTTCAGGGGCGCAAATTCTGCCAACTCTAAAAACTTATGCGAAAGGGCTGTATGAGAAATTTCATGAGCTAAAACTCCGGCCAGCTCAGCCTCCGATCGACTAGCCAGAATAACTCCCGAATTGATAAATACCTTGCCACCTGGTAGAGCAAAAGCATTCAGGGAATTATCGTTATTGATCACATAAAACTCATAGGTAAAATCAGGACGCCCCATTGACGTTGCCAATTTTTGGCCTATTTGATTGATGTAGCCTACAACCTCTGGATCAGACACTAGTGAGTATTGTGATTTATAGGACTGAACGATCTGATCCCCAAAGCCTGATTCACCCTGTCGCAACGTCTCGAATAGCTGGGCACCTTCCTGAGTTCCAATCAGTTGATTGATCATTTCTGATCCTTGAATAGCTTCGGCCAAAGCAGCCTGATAACGACGGTAATAGTCATCAGCCAGACTTGCATACCGGGAGGATTCCGGGTGATCGGGATGCGTTAAGGCAAATTGGCGGGCTGCGATTGAGGCTTCAAAATACTTAGCAAAATAAAGATTCCGACCCTGAAACGCCCCTTCGCCTCCACTTCGCCGCTCAGCAATGCGTTCAAATAGCGCAAGCTTAGCATCCAGAAGCTGAGTATTATCGGGATATAAGGCTGTGGCCCGCTCGATCACATCCACAGAGTTTTGAGGTTGCTCCCCATCTGCGTTATCTTCACATTCCTCTGGGTTCTGATCACAAACTTCGGCCAGGGTTAGGTGACCCGGCAAAAAATCGGGATACTGTTCCGTCAGAGCCTGCAGGTTTTGGAAGATCTTCGTATTTAAGCCTTGCTCCATGCCTGCCTGCGCTTCCCGCCAAAAAACTTTCGCTGCAGGGGAGAGCCGCGCCGACTCAATATCCTCGATCGGTTCTGCAGGGGCTACAGCAACACCCTCGAAGGGTTCCTTGACCTCCTGACCGATCACCTCAGCCATCTGTAGGTTCCCTTCCAGATAAAACTGATCAGCCTCAGCTAATCGTTGTAGACGCAGAGCCTTATCAGGATTTTGGGCCACAAGCCAACGAGGGCCTGAAGAGATCGAGTCGATTTCTAGCGTTGATCCCCCAGATTCGTGCTGAAGATCACGGGTATGGCTTTGCTGCTGATTGACCTGATGGAGGCTGTAATCCAAAATCCTCGATCCCTGGCTCCACTCTTCTGAGGAGAGCTGGCTAGAGATTGGGGGATGGCCTGCAGCAGACATCAGTCCCATGATTAAGCCGATCAGCAAGCAACTCAACAGGACACCCCATCGGACAAGCTGACGGATCCGAGCTTTCGTAGACATAATTTCGATATAACGTTGATTCAAGAGTTGATAGAACGATAACAGATAGATCCAGCCCCTGTATAGCGATTCTGGCCAAGATCAAAAATTTTTCCGAAAGAACTTGTGATCTGTGAAAGGTTGAGTTCTTTAAGGTTGAGACCAGTAGGCATTAGGTCAGAATTGGTGGGGCAGCCCATCCTGAACGAGATCCGTCTAGAATGTCTAACAGCACAATCATCACGAGTGATCAAACGCCATGCCCAGCTGGATATGTGACGGTGTTCCCAAAGACGGGAAGTCGTACCCTGATGTGGAAGCCCATGAGCCCTTTGAGAACTATGGCCCTGATTGTGCCATCTGTGGTCTGCCTAAAGAGGCTCTGGTTGTCAAACGCAGAGGCCCATCGATCCCAGCTCCTGTAATGGCAGGGGTGGCTGTCCTACTGGGCTTGGGATTGATCGGAGGAGCAGGCTATTTGCTTTGGCCGAAAGGGTGCCCAGAAGGAACGGTCAAAGTGGGTGAGATCTGTATTCCAGATGCCGAACCGACTCCTCTATCCTCTCCCAGTCCAGCAGCAGCAACCTCTCCACCTCCTGGAGCTCCTGCTGGGTTACCGGCTTCGGCTCCAGAGCGATATAGCCGGGGTGAGCGGCGTTTGATCACGGTCAAAAGTAGCACTCAGGGAGATTTGGGAGCTCAAGCCTTTGCCGCCGGAGATTATCCAGCCGCCCGTCAGTTTTTTGAGAATGCCATCCAAGGGAATCGTAACGATCCCGAAGTTCAGATCTATGCCAACAATACTCAGGCTCGAATGATGGGGATGTCTCTTGTTTTGGCTACTGTCGTTCCTGTAGATGCAGCCTTAAGTTCAGCGGAGGAAATCTTACGAGGGATCGCCGATGCCCAAACCGACTTTAACAATGCTGGAGGATGGAATGGACGGATGTTGGAGATCTTGATTGCCAATGATGGAAACGATCCAGGTATTGCAGGTGGAGTTGCCCAACAATTAGTCAACAATCCTGATGTTTTGGGAGTGATTGGGCACAACTCTAGTGAGAGCAGCGCTGCTGGATTGATTGTCTACGAGCAAAATAGTTTAGCAATGGTCTCGCCAACAAGTACAAGTGTTTCCCTCTCAGGAAGTGCGTTTTTCCGAACAGTTCCCTCGGATCAAGTCTATGGTCAACGGTTGGCTGAGTATGCCCGAACAGCCCTACAATTACAGGGAGTTGCGATTTTTTATGATACTCAGAGTAACTACAGTACAAGTATCCAACAAGCATTCTCAGATGAGTTTCAGCAGTTAGGAGGGCAAGTTAGGTTCATTGATATGAGTAACACGACATTAGATATCGATACTGAGGTTAATAATATGGCAGGGCAAGTGCAGGGACTCGTGATGCTGCCGAGTACGACAGGCATAACCTTAGCGATTGAGGCAGCTGTGGCTAATAGTAATCTTCCTCCTGATCAAAAAATGCAGTTATTAGGAGGAGACTCTCTCTATCGTCCGGAAACTCTAACGGCAGGGGGGAGTGCCATCGAAGATCTGATCCTAGTTGTCCCTTGGTTTGCAGAAACACCTTATGCCGACAAGGCTGAGCAGCGCTGGCTAGGACAGATCAGTTGGCGAACTGCGATGAGCTATGACGCAACTCTGGCCCTTTTGCAAGCAATCCAAAATCTTCCCGCAGGTACTGTTCCAAGTCGTGCTGACATATCACAAAATTTGCAGACGGTGTTCATTCCTGCTGAGCAAACTTCTGGCTATGAGCTTCAGTTTCTTTCAACCGGAGATCGAACGACAAACCCGATCCTCGTTCATGCTGTCCAGGGTCCAGGCGGCCCCCTCGGATCCCAATTTGCGTTCCGCCCGATTCGAAACCCTCTTTGGTAAAGCTCAAGCCCCAATCGATCAGGATCAGGGCCAAGTTAGTGCTTATGGACAGTGGACACGATCCAACTCAAGCATTGGGGCCTTTAGAGACCCAAGATCCGTTTTTTCGCCGCTTCAAATTCAGCATCCGTCAGAAACCCTTTCTCTTTCAGTTCTGCTAGAGTCTTGAGTTCTTCTAACGATCCTGATTGTGGAGTTGCTGCTGTGGCTGTAGCTGCTGGGGTTGTGCCTGGTTGGGGTTCAGACCCAGTGGGTTGAGTTACTGCGCCATTGCTAGATTGATCAACCGAACTCACCGGAGATGGTTCAGTAGGTTGAGGGCTAGGTGATGGATTCTCAGTCGCAGGGGTAGAGACAGGGGCCACATCAGTTGCTCCTGGAGGAGCCAAACGACACTTTGTGATCACATCACTCAGGATCGTGGCTTCCCGTTTATATTCGGGGCTATCTTTGCCACCATCCTTAGCCAGATCCTCGGCTCGCCGATCGAGATAAGCAGTTAGCTTGTGATAAAGAGCATACTTTTGTTCAGGCGTTTCAGCTGCATCCAATTTCTGTTGCACTTGAGTCTGAATTTCTTCCCGATCCGGTCGGCAGGCTAGCACTTCCAACACCTGCGGGGCTTCTTCCCATGTCGAGGCGATATCAACATTCTCTTCTCCGATCACGGTTTTGCGAGTATAACGGATCACATGCTCTTTAGTTCGCTGATTTTCCTCCCACCGCAGCACCTCTAGAGCCCGCGCGTGAACAACAAGTTTGAGGATCTCTGGGTTTTCCGGGAAGAAATCCCAAAAAGGCGGCTCTTTCTGGGTATGGACTGGGATCGGCAGATCACGGTTTTCGCCGCGTAGTTTGGCGCGTTGGGCTTCAATCGATTCACCTTTCCAATCTTGATAGGATTGGCGCAGCTCCTTCATCCCATCAATACACCGTAAGGAGAAACCACCTGTTTCCTGCACAAAAATGATCCGATGTCGCTCTGGATCCCCTAGGGGCTTAATGGCATCATTGGAGCCAATAAACTCCTCTAGCTTAGGCAAAAACTTTTGGGCAGCAGGATCACTGGAGTTGCGCCCTCCTAAAACAGCTACATTGGTATTCACTGGAGGGGTAAACCCAGTCGTTTTGTCCATCAGAACTGCCCGATCAAAAATGATCAAAGGATTGGATTTTTTGTAGGCAATTCGGATGTTCTCCACAATCTCAGATTCATCATTATATTGCTTGAACAACCGATCACAAGCCGCCAACTCACGCTTGAGCTTGCTGCTAGTTGGTGCCAGATCGATCGTTTCCTGAGCTCGATCCGAGATCACTTCCCGCAGATCTTCTTCTTTAACTTCTGGAATCTCCGTCAGATCAAATAGCTGCATAACCTCACTGGCAGTACGAGTTTCCTTCCAAAGTGGGCTAGCCTGCTTGAGAATATCTTCTGACATCGTGCTACAGATCGCGTTCAATCCCAATTCAAACAAGGATTGTGCCCCTTCTGTTGCCCCCCCTAACTGCTCGATCAAATCCTGATAAAGATCATTCAACTCCTGGCGATCAAACAACTTGATGCCATTGATCACCAGTGCATCTGCTTTTTTAGCCTGGTCATCCGATCGCTGTTTATAGTAGTCACGGGCCTGAATCAAACGCTGAGTGAATCGATTGTAGCGACGTTCCAAGACATTAAGATGCTCCTGAAGTCGTGCAATGACCTCCAATCCCAGAGCTCGTGATTTCCGCTGAATCGTTGCGATCAAGCTCCCTTCTAAACCACTCAGAGCCGACTCACAATACTCTTCCATTTTGGACTGCTTCGAGATCCCAAACTTATCCTTGAATTCATTGATTTCTTGCAACGCTGCTTCATACTGCCGCTGTCGATTCGTTTCATTTGGAGCCCAAACCTTATCTTGTTCCCGCCGAAACTTCTCAGCTGCATCTTCAAACACTCGCCGAGCAGCAACGATAAAAGCATCAGCAAATTTGGGCCCTTGGGTTCGATCAGCCAGAATTCGATAGAGTTCTTGTTCGAGTGATTTCCGGCCTTGCTGGATCAGTTTATTGCGGTTATCGTACATCTTCTGCAGATAGTCGCCATGTAGCCGCTCATCCGGACTTAGCTCTCGCACATGTAAGCTCCGGTATTCCTCAACTTTAGGCTTCAAAAATCCATCCACTAGCTGCAGAATTTTGCCAGACTCTGAGCCAAACATGTTGACTCCCTGTGAAGTACATTGCAATAGGTTTTCGGTAGCAATCTCGTCACGGAGAGATTGGTTGACCCATTCCGAGATCACGGATAAATACGATCGATCATCAGCAGCAGACAGATCGGCTAAGATCTCAGCTTCCGTCAAGCGCATCCGTTTCAAAATGTCACTCCGGACTAATTCCATTGTGTTGGGAGGCAGTTGAACCGATTCATTCAGCCACCAACCCACCAGATCTTGAGCGAGACGGCTTCCCAACGACATCCGAATTTGAGAGATCGGAATTTCAATGGTAGACAAACCAAAGCTCATAAAATTCTTGGGATAGCCCCGTCCACCTGGATCAGGGTTAGCCCAAGCTCCTTTAATGTTATCTCGAATCGAGCGTTTGTGAGGGGCAAAGTCAGAGGTCAGATCCAGAAAGATATTCTGGGCGATCATTTCTCGGACCTGACTCAAAGAAAAATCACTATCCCCATTTTTGGTACTGATCAGATACGTGAAATCAAACGGAGGTAACTTGCTCCGCACCTCATCCCCAAGACTAGTACTATACTGAGAAATGTATTCGGTACGGTGATCACAATAGTAACTGAGTTCCATGAGTGCAGCGTAGCCATTGGCTTTAACTCGATCGCCCACAGAAATTCCTGAAAACGCATCAGGCAGAGGCATAATGGCGGTAACAAATGGGCTCCCTTCGCCTTGCAACCAACGACGAACTCCGTAGCCCATATCGATCAACATGCCACTCCCGGTTCCACCCGACAAAGAACCGACCATGAACACATTGATCGAGTTACTGACAACCCGAATATCATGACGGCTCAGCATAAAATCTTGCTTGCCCTTGATCCGGCTACAGGCTTCTCGAAAGGCCCGCTGGATTCCGCCGTAATTACAAAAAAAGGCAAAGCGCCCACAAGCTCGAATTTGGCCTGCTCCTGCCTCTAAAGATCCAATATTTTTCTCCAACTCTTTGGGAAACCAGCTATTGATCCAGGGATAATCTTCCATATTGGAGACAATATCTCGTACCGTCTTACCACTAACACTGGCCCAATATCTTTCGTTATCCCTAAATGCCGATCCAGCGGCTTCCGGATCACTCACCTTGTAATCTCGATCGGTATCCACCAGAAGAAAACTGACGATCGGAAAGTTTCTCAAATTGCCGTAGGTTGCCTCAACTAGGCGACGTACCCGTGAGAGCACTTCTGCACCTGTACCCCCTACTCCCACCAATACCGTGGGAACCATGCTTTTCTCTTCAACTGTAGCCATTGTGACATTCCTCCGTAAAAATCAGGTTGGAGTGCTAGAGCAAAATCTTAGGAGAGTTATCGGCTCCCACGGGTCGCAGAATAGAGAGATTCTAGCATTGCGAAATGAAGGGGATCCCTCCCGCCAGACGCCAAATGATCCCTGGAGTTGCCAAAGTCCAGAAATAGGCATTTCCCAAAGCAGCCTTGCCAGCTAGATCCATGGGAATATGAAGCCAATCTTGAAATACCCATCGATCGAGGAGCATCACCAACAACCACATCAGCGCAATCCAAGCACACCCTAGCCAGAAAATGATCCAGCGTAGATTACTGTTGAAGTGAGGGAAAAACGAATCTGTAAACAATGCAGGCAAGTTGGAGATGTTCGCAGACGAATACGCCCCTCCTGTGGCTTGAGTTGCCGTTAACAGGGCAGGTGCTTCTGCTCCGACCACAATCGCGTTAATTTTGACCTGACTTAGCAAGGCTTCACTAACAGCAACAGGACTCACATTAGCCTCACCATCTGTCACCAACAGTAATTCGCGGCAGCGATCCGTAACCGTACCAAGGGATCGAACACCTTCCTGGATCGCTAGTGACAAATCTGTTCTGCCTCCGACACTGGTAGCCAAGGTAGGATCTTGTAATGCCTCAGCTAACTCGTTCTTGACCTGCTCACTATTTGCTTGAAATGACGTTGTCAGTGGCCGCACCTGATCCGCGAATCCAAACACCTGAATTTGGTTGGGTTGCCGCAACAACTCTGGTGAATTTTGATCCAGATAGGCCATAACAGACTGGATCTCCTCCGCCATTACTGTTCCTGGAGCATTGAAGGCTTGAGGTTGATAAGTACTTGTGCTCAGATCTAGACTAATGGCAACGGCTACGGAAGGGCGACCCAGACCTAAAAGCCAGAATAGGAGGGCCAAGATCAGAAAAAGCACGCAAAAAAGAGCAGGGATCTGAAAGAGAGGATAGCGCCAGAGCGGACGACGAGAGCTAAACACTGACAATTCGTTCCTTGCGTATAGAGATCACAATCAAGATGGACGAGTCGTTCCTACAAGTATGTAATGAAGTATGCGTTTTGGTCAAATCAGTTTGGGCTCTCCGATCTGCCTTCCTTGTGCTTTCAGTTTCCAGATTGAGAACACTTCCTCAGATTTTAGAT
>CAZONZ010000057.1:5166-14811 GCA_964581005.1 uncultured bacterium | reverse complement strand
TTCTCTCACCATATCGCTTGCTGGATCCACTCCAGCGGCTAAATTCTAGAGATCAGGTTGGGGAGTCGGGTTAACCTGCTCCCACTGGCATCTAGGTCAGGATCAAGTTTGGGCGGAAGCTAGACTCGGAGGGTTCAGCAGCAACGGGAAGAGGATCCAGCAGTTCCTCCTCGTTTTCTTTGAAATGGAGATCAACCCGGATCGGTCGGCCTAATCCGAGAGCAGCTCCAATCGAACGGGCTAGAACTTGGGCTTGGAAGGTCATTTCATGCTTCGAGATCATGGGAATTCTCCTGGCTCTGGACTGCCTTAGCGATCAGCTACTTAGCTCAACGCATGCGGACCCCTCTAGTTTCCAGTAATGATCGCAACACCGAAACCGAGCAAGTACGGAATCATCAAAGATATATACAGACTGTTACTCCCTTGGATTTTGGGGAGAAACTGGATGGAGGTGGGGTTAAATAGGACTTTAGGTGCGAGTGTTTCGTGGTTCTGCTGAATAACGTTCAATTATTGCAACTCTTTCCCTTCGCAAAAACTCTGGAATTCCAGGAATGTTCGCGTGCAGAGCAACGGAGCAAGATTGGCGGTAAGATTATCCAGGGGATCGTTCTTAAGATTTACGCAAGAATGCAAGAGGAGTGATCGTATGAACTGGGCCGAGGTGAAGGCAATTGCCGAGCGAGCGCTTGCGGATGGGACTCTAACTCAAGCCGAACTGGACGAGATCATGGCTGCCATCATGGCCGATGATCGGATCTCTGACGAAGAACAAGAATTGATGGCTTCGATCCAGCAGAAGGTGTTGCGCGGAGAAATTAAATTGGAGTAGTAGACAGGATCACAATCCCAAGAGCTTCTGATGTTGGACGGCTGAGCTCACCCCGATCAGGCCGTCTCCTTAAAAGCAGATCCGCAAAGCTGTAACATATTTTTTCATCCAAACTCTCAAAAATTAGCCATGCTGGAAAGACGGCAGGGATCTAGAGAGGTGGAGGATGAACCCCAACGATCGTAAACAAGCGATTGCCCAGGAATGGATGATCAACGTCCATCACCCGCTCCACTCGATCTCTAGGCTTAAGTATCGTGCCACCTACACCGATGTCACACTCTGGTGGCTCGTCGTCCAATTGGATCTCCTTGATAAAAATTCCCGAAATCCCCAGATCAACTTTTGAGCCTGATCGCAGCATTCCCTCAGTCTGATTTGGGCAGGATCCTGAACTGGGTTGTGATCCCCGTAAACAATCTTGAAGAGGCGAATCCCTCAGACTTTAGCGAAGGTTCTGTCGGATCAAGACCATGCTGTGCCGGAAGTGGAGCAGCAGGGTTCTGAGGTAGAGGGATACATTGCGTTGCTGTAGAATCCGGTTTCGACTCAATACAGCTGAGTTGCGATGCAGCACGATCCGATTTTGATCTAACACAGCTGAGTTGTGCTGGCGGATCGAGTGGCTTCGGAGGTGCTGAGCTTGGCTCCGACAACGAATGGCTCGGCTCCGCTCGTGCAGTGGCTGGCTTTTCTGCCGGATCGGTTGAGGGTTAAAGAATTTGGAATCATTCATACACTCTACATTAGAACCTCTTGGGCAACTGCGTCTGATCCTGCTGCAACAAGCTAGGATTGTAAAAATTCTTGGATCCTCTTTCTCCAACCACCCCCTTCTATGACCGACGTTGCTGTCTCGCAGATCCGCAATTTCTGCATTATTGCCCACATTGATCACGGCAAGTCTACCTTGGCCGATCGCCTGCTCCATGCCACTGGAACGGTTGCCACCCGCGAGCTCAAGCCTCAACTCCTGGACAACATGGATCTGGAACGAGAACGCGGCATCACGATCAAACTCCAGGCGGCTCGAATGAATTATCAGGCCAAGGATGGTCAAAACTATGTCCTCAACCTGATTGATACGCCTGGGCATGTGGACTTTGCCTATGAAGTTTCTCGATCTCTGGCTGCCTGCGAGGGAGCCTTGTTGGTGGTGGATGCCTCTCAGGGGGTAGAAGCCCAGACCTTAGCGAATGTCTACCTGGCTCTAGAAAACGATCTGGAGATTATCCCGGTCCTAAACAAAATCGATCTGCCCAGTGCCGATCCGGAGCGGGTGATTCGAGAAATTGAAGAGGTGATTGGGTTGGATTGTAGTGGGGCCATCCTCGCGTCCGCTAAGGCCGGGATCGGTATTGATGAAATTCTGGAAGCCGTGGTCAATCGCATCCCTCCTCCTCAAAACACGATTGACGATCCTTTGCGGGCCTTAATTTTTGACAGCTACTACGATCCCTATCGAGGGGTGATCGTTTATGTGCGAATCATGGATGGTCGTGTCAAAACTAAGGATCGGATCTATTTGATGGCGTCAGGTCGTGAGTTTGAGATTGATGAGGTGGGAGTTTTGCGACCGACCCAGGTACTCGTGGATGAGTTACATGCTGGGGAAGTAGGGTTTATCAGTGCCGCGATCAAGTCGGTTGAACATGCACGAGTTGGCGATACGATCACGCTGAAGGATCAAAAGGCTCCAAGTCCTTTGCCGGGATATACCGAAGCGAAACCGATGGTCTTCTGTGGATTATTTCCGACTAGCTCCGATCAATACCCAGAATTGAAAGAGGCGTTGGAAAAGCTGAAACTCAATGATGCAGCCCTCAACTTTGAACCTGAAGTGTCGAGTGCGATGGGCTTTGGGTTCCGCTGTGGCTTTTTGGGATTGCTGCACATGGAAGTGGTGCAAGAGCGGCTAGAGCGTGAGTACAATCTCGATCTGGTGATCACCGCTCCCTCAGTCGTCTTTCAAGTCACGCTGAATGATGGTACCGTGATCAAAGTTGATAACCCTAGCGAATTGCCCTCTCCCAATGAACGGATCAAAATTGAAGAGCCGATCGTGCGAGTGGAAGTGATTTTACCAGAGTCTTTTGTTGGGGCTTTGATGGAGCTTTGTGAGACGAAGCGGGGCGTCTTCAAAGATATGCGCTATCTGGCCCAGGATCGGACAACATTGGTGTATGAACTCCCGTTAGCAGAAGTAGTCACCGATTTCTTTGATCAGCTTAAATCTCGCACTCGTGGCTATGCCAGTATGGACTATCAACTGATCGGCTACCAAGAAGATAAGTTGGTGCGTTTAGATATTTTGATCAATGGTGAGGTAGTGGATTCGCTCTCAACGATCGTGCATCAAGACAAAGCCTATTACGTGGGTCGATCGCTGGTGTCCAAGCTACGCGAGTTAATCCCCCGTCACCAGTTTGAAATCCCGATCCAGGCAGCCATTGGATCCAAGATCATTGCACGGGAGTCGATCCCGGCGATGCGTAAAAATGTGTTAGCGAAATGTTATGGAGGTGACATTAGCCGCAAGCGCAAGTTGCTGGATAAGCAGAAAGAAGGGAAAAAGCGGATGAAGTCAGTTGGCACTGTTGATGTTCCACAAGAAGCTTTCATGGCTGTTCTAAAGCTAGAAAAGTGATCTTGAAAATGACAAATCTCTGAATCATTTCTGAATCTAAGTACCTGGATTGGAGGAGTACATCGAGTCAGGCCAATCTGTTGCAGCCTCTGGAAGATCATCATCTTCTTGCAGAGCCTGGGTCTTCGGATGTTGGGATCGAGCAATGGATCGGTTGGCTAAGAGGCGTTCAATTTCTTCGTTGAGTTGGACTTCGTTAAAGGGCTTGGTCAAGTAAGCCGTGGCTCCAGAGAGTTTGCCCTTGATCCGATCAAACAGACCGCTGCGGGAGGTGAGCAAAATGATCGGTAAATGTTTGAACTCCTCTAGATTGCGGACGATCCGACACAGCTCCAAGCCATCGATCCCTGGCATGGTCACATCAAGAATTAACAGATCAGGGCGATGTTGAAACACCATGTTCAATACATCTGTAGGATTACCTGTAGTAAAGACATCATAGTTCGGTAAGGATTGGAGCAGGATCTGTTGCATCACCACACTGTCGTCAACGGCCAGGATCCGATAGGTCGATTCTTCCTCCTCCTGAAGCAAATCAGGTGGGGTTTCTAGACTGATCAGGCCCTTCTTCAACCACGTGGCAAACATGTGAGCCACCTCTAAAGGATCACGCGCCAATTGTGCCGCGATCGATTCCATGGATTGGGCGTCTCTGGTTAAGGCGTGCAGCTTTTGCTTCTGTTCTTCGGTGATCTTGGTGTAGCGATTCACCCGTTCCCAATTGACCACAGGTACCGCTGACATGGTCGGAACAATAACCTGGAGTTGATTCCATTGATCGCGGCGCTCAGCTGCCTGTTGCAAGATCGGATCCAGCTCAAAGCCGCCAATTGGGGTCTCGCGGGCCAAAATATCGTGAACTTCAAAGCGACAGGTTCCGGCTCGATCAAACAAATAGCGATCCATATCCGTCAACAGATTCAGCCAGATGGCATCTTCGAGCTCACCCGGCTTGAGCAACACCAACTCGGTCATCCCCTCCACCAAAGCTGGGATCGATTGATCCCACATCATCCGCTCTCGCATCACCTGGAGAGCCCGTTTAGCCCAGGGCTGTTTGAGCCGAGGAACGTAGCGGGCAAGTCGGCCTAAGAAAACCTGATCATCCAAATGTTGATCTGACGAAAAGATCAGCCGACCCTGGAAAAAGGCAAGCAGCCAGGTGTCACTGACCTCTAGCTGACCCGGAGCCCGGAGATAAACATGCAAGTATCCGGTCGTGAACTGGTGCTGGTGCTGACGCAACAAGATCGGCAGTTCTTGCGGATTGAAGACATAACGGGACATGTTGAGACTCTCCAGATCAGCAGATCGAAGTTCAGCCTTGGGGCCACATCAGGATCGAGAGTGGATATCGAAGGGGGATCATGATCTTCCCAAACTAACGTAACCTTATCTCCCTTATACTGCCTCAACCGCTACGAAATCGATCCGAGAACCGTTTCTGAGTTCATGAACCCAGAGCAATCGCTTCAGACTCTAGATCAAAACCCCCCAGGGATCAATCACCTCCATGGACTCAACTTGATCCCCAGACCGATCCCGCAAAGCCTCAGTCTGCAAGCGGGCTACCCCCTCAATCCCCTGGATGGCAAGGTGTAGCATCTGGTTGAGCTGATCGGGCGAAAAGGGATTTTGTTCCCCGGTGCCCTGGATCTCGATAAAGTCTCCTGAGGCCGTCATTACCACATTCATATCCACCGTGGCCTGACTATCTTCGAGGTAGCAAAGATCCACCATCGGATCCGCATTGACGATCCCCACCGAAATCGCAGCAATCTGGTGCAACAAGGGGGACTCCTGGATTAGATCCTGCTGCTGCAACCACTGGATCGCATCGTACAAGGCCAAATAGCCTCCGGTGATCGCAGCGGTCCGAGTGCCCCCATCTGCCTGCAATACATCAGCATCGATCGTGATGGTGCGTGGCCCTAACCGATCCATATCTAAGACGGCGCGCAAACTGCGTCCGATCAGGCGTTGGATCTCAGCGGTTCGACCTGAGACTCGCATCAGTTCACGCGGTTGCCGTTGTTGGGTCGCTGTGGGAAGCATCCGATATTCTGCTGTGAGCCAGCCCCGATCGGTTCCCTGCAAAAAACGGGGGACTTCCTCGCTGACTGAAGCAGTGCAGAGAACATGCGTGTGTCCCGCCTTGATCAACACCGATCCGGCGGCGTAGGCGGTGTAGTGACGCTGAAACGAGATCGGTCGGATGGCATCCAGAGCTCGACCATCGGGGCGCTGCCAAACCATCGCAGATAAGCCATTGAGATCGACATAAACGAGAGGCGGGGACGCTCAGCCCAATCCAGGGATTCGGATCCAAGCTCCTTAACCTCTTAAGCATTCTCCCCTATTCTTTGCCCTCATGCCCGTTCACCTTGCTTGAACCTGCAGTGATGATCAATTCCACCCATTCGGATAATGCCAACGATTCCAACGATTCCAACAGGATCCTGGTCGAGAGGGACGTTCCGTGCGAAGCTTGAAAGCAGGATTTCTCAGACTGCGATGACCAAAGCAACTCAACGACTGCTGCTTGACTTTGAAAAGCCCGTCGCCGCGCTAGAACAACGGATCGAAGAGATCCGGGCTTTGGCAGCTCAAAACAAGATTGACGCCTCGGATCAGATCCAGCAGTTGGAAACGAAGGCCATGGAGCTGCGGATCGAGATCTTTCGTCACCTCAGCCCGATCGAGCGACTCCAGGTAGCCCGTCATCCCCGTCGTCCGAGTACGTTGGACTATGTTCAGGCCATTTGCGACGGCTGGTTTGAGTTACACGGCGATCGACACGGTCATGATGATGCGGCGATCGTGGGTGGACTTGCCAAATTAGATCATCAGCCTGTGGTCGTGATCGGTCACCAAAAAGGGCGTGATACGAAAGACAACATCACCCGCAACTTCGGGATGCCCAACCCCAGCGGCTACCGTAAAGCTCTCCGGCTGATGGAACATGCCAATCGATTTAACCTCCCGATCTTGACCTTTATCGATACACCTGGAGCCTATCCCGGTGTCAGAGCCGAAGACGAAGGTCAGGGAGAAGCGATCGCCGTAAATCTCCAAGCCATGTTCCGCTTTGAAGTCCCGATCCTCTGCACCGTGATTGGCGAAGGGGGATCAGGAGGAGCTCTGGCAATTGGGGTTGGCGATCGGGTCTTGATGTTTGAACATGCGGTTTACTCCGTGATCTCGCCCGAAGGATGTGCTGCGATCCTGTGGAAAGATACCCAACGGGAACGGCAATCAGTTTCAGCAGCAGCCAATGCTCTGCGGATCACCGCTCAGGATCTGAAGCAATTAGGGGTTGTTGATGAAGTTTTAGCTGAACCTGTAGGGGGAGCCCATCGAGCTCCGCTGGAAGCTGCGGAAACCCTCAAACAATCGCTGCTGGAGCATTTACAAGTCTTGCTGCAGCTAAGTGGATCGGAGCGACGAGCTTTACGGTATGAAAAATTCCGCTGTATGGGCCAAGTGATCGAGCCAGAGCTACCTCCCAGTGAAATTGTCTAATCAGTTCCTTTCGATTCAGCTCCTTTCGATCGACAGATGGTTGCAGTCTCTTCCCTAGCACGATCCTCAAAAGCAAACTCTAAAACCTGTTCATTGACGTTTCTATTCCTGATGGATCGAAGAAGCAACCTCTGTGGCTAAGGCCAGGATCCGCTCAGCAATGGGGTGATCGACTGGGATCACGGAGAGTCGATTGCCGCGTCGGACGACCCAAAGCTCTTGATCGGAGAAATGCTGTTTGAGGGTCTCTAAGCTGATCATTTGGGGAAACTGTTTGACAAATTCGACGGTAACGGTATACCAGCGAGGGTGATCTGGGGTTGCCTTTGGATCGTAGTAGGGACTGTCTGGCTCAAACTGGGTTGGATCAATAATGTCCGTTGCCACAACGGTTGCGAGCCCTACAATTCCGGGAGGTTTGCAATTCGAGTGATAGAAGAATGCCTGATCCCCGATTTGCATTGACCGTAGCAAGTTACGGGCTTGATAATTGCGAACCCCATCCCAGATCGTGGTTTGATCCTGCTCCAGATCGCTAATGCTATAAGTTGTGGGTTCTGATTTGAGTAACCAATAGTTCATCAATCATCCCTCAAAATTTCGACAATGCCCCGATAACCATCAACCCGCACTCGTTGCCCCTCCTGGAGGCGAGATAGAGCCTGATCAACATTCATCACCGCAGGGATCCCATATTCCCGCGCCACAATCGCCCCATGTGAGAGCTGTCCGCCAACCTCGGCGACGATCGCTTTAGCCCCAATCAGCAAAGGAGCCCAACCTGCGTCAGTATACGGCACAACGATCACAGCTGTGGCTAACTCGGCTGGATCACTGGGATCACTGAAACTGAAACTCTGAACTCGTTTGATCCGGCCTTCGGCAATCCCCACACTGGCAGGGATCCCTTTGAGGATCCGATCGGTTGTAAGGATCTCGCGCTTGGCTTCAGTTTCAGGCAGCAAGGATCCGTAAACCACGGTGGGGACTTGGCGCTGTCGATCTCTGGCGAATCGAGCTCGCCGTTCGGCAATGGTCAGAGTGAGATCCGTGATCAGCCCATTTAAGTCAGAACGTTCTCCTCCTGCTCGCACAGAACGGATCATTTGATCGAGCTCTTGAATTTGATCCATTTCTAGAAAGAAAATATCGTTTTGACGCTGCAGGTAACCTGATTCGATCCAGCGATGTTCTAAAACTTGGAAACTCCAGCGCAAGTAGGCCAGCAATTGAGCATAAACAGTAGCGATCTTACCTTTCAAATTCAGTCGTGTTTGACATTGATCTGCCCGCCAGCGTTGCCCAAGATTGAGCTTGATTTTTGATCCTGCAGAACTCTTGGTACGAGACTGTAACGCCATCCCGATCACAAGATCTCGAATCCGATCTGGTTGATCTCGCCAGCAGGGAACCGAAATATCTGTGCCCACTTCACTTAGAAAACCATAGCGATTTAAGATTTGCTGGAAGGTTGTTTGAAACTCGTCTCGATCCAAGATTTCGGCAATCCGCTGCCGACGTTGATCAATCGATAGATCGGGGGTCAGATCAGATGTTTGCTCTTGATCTTTTGAGGTTACCTCTGTCACTTGGGAGGCTGGATCGATTGCTGGATCTGGGTTTTGAAGAGACGCTTGATCGAGATCCTGCGCTAACTTGGGGTCGCTTCCAAGCTCAGAGGCTAACATCTGCTGCACCTGATCAGCTAATTGCTGTAACTCCCGCAGTGCCAGGATCTCAGGACTCGTTTCATCCTTGATCCATTCATCAGGAACTCGAAACAAAGCCCGCCGGATCGCAAAGCCGATCGGTCCCACAATATTGTAGAAAGTGCAGCGCTTAAGCAGATCTTGAAGTTGATCGATCAGTGACAGCAATTCAACCGTATCCAGCTCCGTTGGGGGATTTCGATCGAGCACCTGGAGGGCAGGCCAAAAGTGATCGCGCTGATCGCGTTGAAAATCCTGAGGGAGGGAGCGTTCTCGCTGGATCAAGGCCCATAATCCCGGTAGACAGGCTAGCAACTGCTTGTAGGCCGATCGAGGCGGTTTACCCATCTTCTGCTGGCGAAGGAGAAATTCTAACCCTTGCTCCGGAAGTCCCATTTGCCGAAAGATCGCTCCTAGCAATGTTGCGTTGAAATAGGCATGGGATCCCAATAGCGTTGCGGTCTGGGTGAAATCGAGATCCTTGACAGCGTCTCCCAAAACGAGGGTGAAGATCTCGCCCCAAACGCCACAGGTGAGCGGACGGTTGATCGACCAGGTCAAGGGGGGAATGGGACCAGGGATCACTTCAGCGGCAATGGTGCGAGTCCAGATCGGATGTAAGTTCGTGATCGGTCGGCTTTGCAGGATCCAGAGTTTTTCCCCATCCCAACTCCACTCAATATCCTGGGGAATACCGTGAAAATGAGCCTCAATCCGATCGATGACTTGGACAAGTTGATCGAAAACCGTTGCGGGTAATCCAGTCTCGGTCAAGAAGTGATCCACGGAATTGACGGAATTTATCGGTGCTAGTGTGACGTTATTTGGTGAGGAAGCTGCAGGAGAAGGATCGCTAGTCTCAACAGGATGGGCGTTGGGATCCAATGGGGAATCCCCCGATCCAGAGTCTTGGGATCCTGAGGTCACTGAGG
>CAZONZ010000057.1:0-5066 GCA_964581005.1 uncultured bacterium | reverse complement strand
CTGAGGGATCTGGGACGGAAACATCAGATTGATTCGGAGAAGAAGGTGTTGAAGACTCAGGATCAGGATCAGACGCTGAATCAGGTTTGGGATCAATGGGGATCTCGACGTGGAGAGGGGTTTGAGCACCAGAGACAACGGCTTGGGCTCCTCCCGGCAAGGCTTCGATCACTCGATAGGATCCCCCATCAAGAGGATTGCGGCTAAAGGCCACTCCAGAAACCTGTCCTGTGATCTGACGTTGGATCACGATGGCCATCCCTTGATCGGCTAACTGGCGCTGTTGGCGATAGGCGATCGCTTGAGGGGTTTGCAAAGAATCCTGGCAGGCGGCGATCGCTTCTTCCAGTTCGATCACAGAGGTGACATTGGCCACGGTTAAATACTGACCAGCCGCTGAACTAGTGTCACTGTCTTCCCCTAACACCGACGATCGGATAATCCAAACCTGATCGGGAGAGAGCTGGGGCTGGAGCCGTGCCACCAACCGCTTGATCGCCAGAGGTTCCGGTCGAAGCACCCACCCCTCCGGTACGGGGAACCCAGCCTGCTGTAATTCCGACAATCTCGCCGCCTTGTCGCCAAACACCTCAGGATCCAGAGGATCTTGCAACGTCAATAGATTTTTTTGTCGTGCCACAGTCATATCATCCGCCTGCACAAGATTGATCCCAACCACAACAGCAACCAAAGCCAGCATAGCGAGTGTTTCTAACCCGGATCGCTGCAAAATCCCTACCCACACGATCGTACTCAATGCTCCCAACCGTGCTGCCAACAACCGCGATCGCGTGATCCCCCAGAAGCTAAGCCCCGTCAACCCTACAGCCAGTGACACATGTGGTGCATAGACAATAAGCCCCCAAGTGACATTGGTAACCCCTCCTCCTCTAGATCCCCAGTAGCGACCCAGTACCAGCAGGATCAAGACGATCACTTCCCAGATTGCCGCAGGCTCCCCGATCGATTGCAGACCAACACGAGCCACCAGCACAGGGAGGATCCCGCGACTCATTTCCACCAACGCCACTGGGATCCCGGCTCGCTTGCCACCGAACACAAAAGCTGCCGCTACACTGACTTGACCTGTGCCGATCTGGGTCAGATCCCAGCCGGTGATTGCTCTGAAGATCCAACGAGATAAGGGTAAATACCCCAACCCGAAGCTAAAGCTCAGCAGTAAGACCATGAAAAGGAAGTGAGGGATCATAACGATCACAACGATTGCAAGCGATCGGCCAACTCTCGACAATAGCGATCAAGGCCATAGCGTTCCTGAGCCAATTGATATCCCCGCTGAGCTCGACTAGCGGCGTCTTCGGGGTGCTGCAGCAGGTAAACGATCGCCTCTCGCATTCCTGCCGCATCTCCAGGCTTGACCGTGATGACGGCATCCGGATCGAGATAGTCTTGCAATCCTGCTGTTGCTGTGGCGACAATTGGACGTTGACAGGCCATCGCTTCGATCAACGTTGACACCCCTGCCGCGTAAGGATTATCGCGTACACTGACAACCACAACATCAGCATCCCGATACAGTTGAACCAGTTCAGGCCAGGGATAAAAGCGGCGGGACATATTGGCAGGCAACGGATCTGGGAATGTTTTGGCCAACGACTGAGCATCTTTGGAAAAGCCGCTGATCTTGACGTCGATATCGAGATCGGCTGTTGCCGCACCCAGGGTTTGATAATCGCGCTGTTCCAGACCGACGCTAGCAATCAGAGGCCGAGTTTTGTCAGGTGAAGTGGGTCCAGGCGTGAAAAAATCGAGATCGGCACTTGCCCAAGTAAACATCACTTTGGATTCGGGGAGATTGAGATAGCGCCGCAAAAAATCGATCTGGAACTGGGAACACGCGACAAACAGATCCACTCGCTTCGCTAAGTTCCAAAGCTTCAAGGCTACACGTCCACGCGGTCGGTTGAGGTTATGAACAAACACCGCGAGTTTGGGTCGATCCCGCTTCGCTCCACAGACTGTGGCTACCTGCACCCCACCACCTTCACTGGGGACAAATAGACAGTCATCCGATCCCAGTTGAGTGGCCAAGGATCGTGCAAAAGCCCAAATCTGAGCAGGGCCTAAAACCTTGGCGTACAGCTGATCTAACTGTGAGACAGGTAAATCTTTGGGCATTTGGATCTGGGCATTCAGGCGCTGAGCTAACATGGCCATACCGTAAGCAGGCTCCTCTTGGGCCGCTACAGATTGAGCAATCTCGTCCAAATCCAACGATCGCTGTAAGACAATGTGATATCTCATGGGCATCCCATTCCGAGCACGCTCCCCTCAGTTCAATCTCCCACGATATCTCAGGATCGGGCGGTTACTCTAGCTATTGATCTTTCCCTAAGGATTAGCTCTGCCGTCGCCACCGATAGATCCCTTTGCGCAGAGGATCGCGTCCATGCACCCCCATTTGCTGACTGCTGTTTCCCTTTGAGATCGGTAGGATCCAGATGGCCTCAACAGTAAAACCTGCTTGGATCGCTAGCTCTGAAAGGATCAAATCTACTGGAATCGGAATCCCTTGATAGCGAACGTTGTCATTGATCATGATCATGAGTCCTCCGGGTTTGATCAAAGGTGCAAGTTGAAAGATCACCAATGTCATCTCCCAGAAATAGTTTTGGATCATGCGGACAATGCCGGGGTTATTGAGCAATTTAGCTTGTCGTTGATCGTCTAAATAGTTCAGGATAGCGTGCAAGCAGTGTTGAGAGTGAAAAGCAATCGTAGCCTTGTTAAGGATCGTTGGATCTAGCGTTGCCTCCAGATCTGATTTCGCATGATGTTCGACCGTACACGCTAAGAGATCCTGCCGTAGCTTACGGATCTCAGCTTCAGATACACCTAAAAGGGCTAGCTCTAGGGCATAGGTTCGAGTGTAGTCGTAGCGGTTACAGTAGGGGGGTGAGGTGATCACCAGATCAAACGACTGATCCTCTAATTGCGGCAACAGATTCAGACAGGATCCCTTCAGTAACGTTAGATCCGTAGACTCCATTGAGCCCCGATCCTGATGCGCATGAGCCCAGATTGCAAGATCATCACAGATCTGATCGAGCTTTTCCTGCAATGCTTGTCCAAAGGATTTGATCAGAGGTTTCACAAAAGGGTTTCTCGAAAGGGATCGACCGGATCGATGATCCCAACGCAAGTACTGACCATCTTTGCGAGTGTAGCTAATGTCCTCCAAAATGCAGAGTAAAGGCAAGGTTAGCAATATTCGATCAACAGGATCCTCTTGACGCGAGATCGTGGCTAAATACTGTTCAATGGCAATCTCTGTCTCAACTGGGAAGGCTGCCTCCGTGATTCGCAGATGTGGGAAGGGAAGCCGACGGTGTTCCTGATGATAGGCTTTTGCTCCCTGTCTTAACTGGTGAAGGGTCAACTCAATCCCTTGATCAATCACCTTCTGTTGTAGCTTTTGTCGTGCTTCGATCAACGTCCAACCTAGAGGTAATACTTCGATCCCAACAGATTGTAACCCTAACTGATTTGCGATAAACAACGTTGTCCCACTTCCGGCAAATGGATCTAAGACTCGTGTGGTTGGATCTGCATCTGCTAATAAGTGAGTGATCAGTTCAGCTGAAAACCCTTCTTTGTATTTGAACCAGCGATAGAGTGGCAGGTGTTTGTTGGCCTGAAAGCTCACCTGAGATCGATCCCATTCACTCTGAAGGATCATCTGATCGCCGTAGTGGTGTTCTAGATCCTGACTCAGATTCCGAATGATCTCTGGGCTTGATCGGGGTCCGATAGATCTTACGATAGATCTAATGTTATCCTCCTCCAGCTTATGCACGGGTTTATCCCTCCGGATCGGTTTTATCCCTATCTCACCTGGACCGAGATTGCATCCATGCCGGATCAAGCTAATGTTGTGGTGATCCAGCCGGTGGGTGCGATTGAGCAACATGGTCCGCATCTACCGCTGGTGGTGGATAGCGCGATCGGGACGGCTGTGTTAGGGAAAGCGTTGGCCACACTAGATCCTGAGATCCCAGCGTATGCCCTGCCGCCTCTTTGTTATGGTAAATCGAATGAGCACTGGCATTTTCCAGGAACGATCACGTTGAGCGCTCAGACGTTAATGACAACCTTGTTAGAAGTCGGTGAAAGTCTCTACCAGGCTGGGTTTCGGAAGCTGGTGTTGATGAATTCGCATGGGGGGCAACCACAAATAATCGAGATGGCCGCCCGCGATCTGCATCAAAAGCACGCCGATTTCTTGATCTTTCCACTCTTCACCTGGCGGGTGCCACTCCCCATAGCCCAACTGCTCTCCCCTGCAGAACGGAAGTACGGCATCCATGCGGGGGATGCGGAGACCAGTGTGATGTTAGCCATCTTACCGGATCAGGTACGGATGGATCGGGCGGTGACGGAATATCCCCAGGACTTACCCGAAGACAGTTTATTAAGTATGGAAGGTCAGTTACCGTTTGCGTGGGTGACTCGTGATCTGAGCCGCAGTGGAGTGTTGGGAGATGCTAAGGCGGCCACTCGTGCCAAAGGGGAGCAGATCTTGGACTATCTGACCGATGGATGGGTTCGAGTGATCCAAGATGTCTACAAATTTCAACAACCGCAAGCGTGGAAAAGGCATGAGAACCCTGAGACGATCACATAAACGATGAAGTCAGGCCCAACATCGGATCTCTAATGCACAAGCTCAAACTCTACACCGTATAGATCCCAGTAGCTTCCCTCTTAATCCCTAGTCTGCACGTTGAAATGGATCGATCTCGTTCCCCAAGTGATCACCGTCAACCTATCATGCTTATGCCAAAAACCGATCACGGGTGGCTGGATCGAAATCGTGGAGTTGCTGGCGGAGTTGCTCCAGATGGAGATTGGCCCCTTCGGAGGCTGTGATCACATAGGCTGCAGCCCTGGCACGAGCGGCTTCCGGGATCGTGATCCGTTGCGTGGCCCCCAACACTTGAGCCACCTGATCCAGAGCGACCAAGACTTCCGGCGCAGCCCCCGTCGTGAATTGACGCTCTCCCCCCAACCCTAACGGGTATGGTCGGAGATTCTTGACTCATCGA
>CAZONZ010000056.1:0-14817 GCA_964581005.1 uncultured bacterium | reverse complement strand
AGCTAAAAATAGGACTTCAACGTTCCACGCCTACGGACATCGCAGGTCGCACAATGTAAGCCACCACCAAAAATGTAATGGTCCTTGAAATCCACCAGGATCGGTTTCAGTCCCAAATCTTTGAAAAACTTAATCGTGGGTTCTTCACTTTGCTCAACCACCACTCGCTCTTGATCGATCATCAAAATATTCATCGAGAGCCAGCGACTGGACATATGGAATTCCGCATCGGCTATACCCTTAGGTGGATACAAGATCTCCCATCCCCCGTCTTTGAACATCTTGAGGATCTCTGGCGACAGACAAACCCGATCTGGACAGGACAACACTCTCCCTTCCCCGATCGGAACCCAAGTTGCATCCATATGGATCGGTCCTGGATCGCGGAACTTGACCCGATGAACACGATACTCAGATCCAAGATGCCGTTGCATCCATTCAATCCCTAGATCGTTGGTGACATGACTCCGCTGAGCCAAAATATCCTTGCCGAAACGAGTAAAATCAGCAGCATCAAAGCAAGGTTCAGCCTCAGTCGTGATAAAGCGACCATTCAATGGACCTGCTGTATCTGGCACCTCAGCCTCACCCCGAAACAACGCCATATCCTCCTCAGGGTAGTCCCAATCATACAGATCCTCGGACATTTTCGGTTTAGGCGCTGCCGTCCAACGGGCACCTTGATGGAAATAATCCTGGATCAGGGATCGATAACGCAGAAACTCAAAATAACGGCATCGCTGTGACATGGGAGATTCAATGATCTGATCCCCGATCACGATCAAAACATCCCGAACATCTGCATTAAAAAATCCGGCTGACTCAAAGTAAGGAGTCTTGAAAACATGGTGAGCATAGTCCACCGGATCGGCTCGCCGCACGATCACCCCTTCGCCTTCCAAGACCTCTTGCAGATTGTCCAACGCTTTGGAGGCTTTTTTAACCAGATCTGCAGGGTAGGGCTGTCCTCCATAGTGTTGATAGAAATCCCAATACTGCTTGCGCACAAAGGTCTTCATCTCATGGGTCAAAACTGGCACAGTCACACCATCAAGCCTGCCAACAATGATCTCCTCCAAAGGATCCCATTCGTTGTAGCTACACACCGGGGAAGTCGTCATCCTATGATCTCCGTTGTTCGTCATCCATATCCATTCAATTAGACAGTCCTCAGAACCTGATCCTTGAGAATCTGATCCTTCTGAGTCTAATGATTCAGATCCACACCATTCTGCACTGTTCAGCTAGATCACTTGATTACGCTGAGTGAGACTTGGAAAACTCACGCATAAACTCAACCAGGATCTGCACTGCTTCGAGGGTAACGCCATTGTAGAGACTCACACGACACCCGCCTCTGGTTCGATGTCCAGCCACCCCAATGATCCCTGCGTCAGTACATGCCTGAATAAACTGCTTATCTAAATCCTCTGTCGGAAGCCTAAACACAACATTCATATTCGAGCGACAATCGGGATCAATATCACACTGGAATAAAGGCGTTTCATCAATTAGCTCATACAGTGAAGCAGCCTTTTGGCGATTGATCAACTCCAGTTGACTCAGACCACCGATATCTTCTTCGATCCAGCGCAAAATATGCCAGGTGATGTAGATCGAGAAGCAGGGCGGAGTGTGATAATTAGATTTCCGTTCGATGTGAGTCCGATAGTCCAAAAGCTCAGGCAGATCGTTGGGGATCCGCTCTAACATCTCTTTCCGGATCAGAACAACTGTCACCCCTGAAAGGCCCACATTTTTTTGAGCATGAGCATAAATAACACTGAGGTTTGAGGGATCGATCACTTTGCTCATGAAGTCAGAACTCATGTCAACAATAATCGGAATCGATAGTTCGGGAAAGCTGTGGAACTGCGTGCCGACAACGGTATTGTTGCTGCAAAGGTGGAGAAATTGAGCCTTAGGGCGAAGGTGGATCTCACTCAGATCAGGAACATAGGCGTAGTCTTGATCAGCTGAGGACGCAATGACAGCCAGATCTCGATCTAAATGCTGCGCTGCTCGGATCGCTTTTCCAGCCCAATATCCTGTGTCAATGTAATCAATTTGATCACCAGGATTCGAGAAATTCATCGGAGCCATCAGAAACTGCAGCGATCCTCCCCCTTGCAAAAACACCACCTCAAACTGATCGCCCAACTCCATCAAGCGCTTGATCCGCTCAACACTATCATCGATCAGAAACTGGATCTCATCACTGCGATGGCTCAGCTCCATCACACTCATCCCGGTCCCGTTGAAATTAAACAGCTCGGCGTGAACTCGTTCCAGCACTGGAAAAGGCAGAGCTCCAGGTCCAGGATAAAAGTTTACAACCCGATCAGTCTGAGCAGATTGCTGAGGTAAAGACAAAGATACAGCTAGCATAAGGTCTGATTCTGGAAACAGCAGGTAAAGCAAGGGAGCGCAAGTAAAGGTTAAGATCACCCAGTTGCTCCAAAAACATGGGATCGATCCGTTTGAGTCAGTCTATCCCCGTCTGCGCCGGGGCCGAAACGTTGATCGATTCGGCTCAATAGAATTGACTCTTTGGACTGATTGAGGAGCGAGTGTCTCCTGTAATGATTCAACAATCTCATTGAGGAGTTCGAGCCGATCACTGACAGACAGCTTACGGGCTTGCTCTTTCAGCTCTTCTAGCAACAGCATAGATACTCATCCTAAATTCCAGTCATTTCCCCACTCTACTACGATTTGATCCTCATCTGTTCGTCCGATCTACACCTTGAGGCTTTCGCCTTCTTAGGCAACTAGGACTGAAGTCTACATTCTAAATGCTTAGGTCTTGAATCTCTAACTGTTCAGAATCTGATCAAGCCCTTCGACCAATCGCCCAATCCCCGTGGTAGCAGTGTCTCGATCCAAAGCTCCATACGCCACGCGCAGATAACACCCTTGCTCCAATCCAAAAGTTGATCCTGGGATTACCGCGACTCGATGCCTAGCGATCAATTCTTTAACAATTTGTATCGATGGTCGGGGGGTATCCAGCTTCAATAAACAGTAGAAGGCTCCTTGAGCGGGTGGTGTTTCAACGATCGATCGAATGGGTTCTAAGGCTTGCAGCACAATCTGACGGACATCCCGGATCACCGTCAACTTGGCCTCACAGTAGGATCTACCAACCTGCAAAGCGGCCAACGCAGCGAACTGAGAAATCAAGGGTGGACAGATCAAAATCGTGTCCTGAATTTTGCGAATCGGATCAAAGAGATGGGACGGGATCACCATATACCCGATCCGCCAACTGGCAAAGCCGTAGGTCTTGGAGAGGCTAAACAGCGAGATCGTGTGATCCTGGCTATCTGGAAACGATCCAGGCGAGACATGCTCAGCTCCATCGTAGGTGAAGTATTCGTAAGCCTCATCGTGAATATGATAGATCCCCCGATCTTGACAAAGCCTGTTGATCTGATAGAGATCTGCACGCGGATAGACAGCTCCAGTGGGGTTGTTGGGCGAGATCGTCACAATTGCACGAGTTCGAGGTGTGATCGCAGCGGCAATGGCTTCGGGTTGGAGTTGATAGATCGAATCCGTTGGCACCAGAATTGGCTCACAATCCGCCATTCGGATCGCCATTTCGTGATTGAAATAGTAAGGCACCTGCAAGAGGATCTGATCGCCAGGAGAAGTGATCGCTAACACCGCATTCATGAAGCCCATATTGCTGCCAGCAGTCACCACCACCCGATCTTGATCTGGAGGAGAGTCTGGATCGGGGGCTTGTAGATGAATCCCGTTCTCCTGAGCAAGCTTAGTCACAATCTGGGCTCGCAACGCTGACATCCCCGGAACCGACCCATAGCGATGATGTTTCGGATCGGTACCAAACTGCTGCAGCTGATCCCAAATCTCAGGAGGCGGGTCATAGTAGACCACACCCTGCCCTAACGAGATCGTGCCAGGAGACTGCCGGATCAGATCCCCAACCATCGGGATGATCGGATCCTGGACCGTGTGCATACGAGTTGACATTCAGTACTTATATTTGTAGCGAGCCTTCCACCAGGATACAGGCAGAGCTAGAACTTTGCCGAAGGTCGAAACATATGCCCGTGATCGAAAGACTTGATACTGATTGCGCTCGATTGCATTCAAGATCTGACGGTAAAGCATCAAGGAGGCAGACACAGGCCAACGGGAATCTGGCTGCAGGGTAGCGATCCCAGACTCAGCTTGGGCATAAAATTCACGGGCTCGCTTGATCTCAAACTCCATCAGACCAATCCAGCGCTCATCAATCACGTAATTAAAGAGATCTTGCTCTGAGTAATTGAACTGTTTGAGATCCTCGATCGGCAGATAGATCCGACCCCGGCGCGCATCTTCTCCCACATCCCGCAAAATATTGGTCAACTGCATGGCAATTCCTAGAGCCACCGCCTCCTCAGTCCCATCTCGCCCCGGCACAAAGCCCATGATCTCAGACGACATCAGCCCCACCGTTCCGGCAACCCGGTAACAGTAGAGGCGTAGATCATCCCAGGTGGCGTAGCGATTGGTATCGAGATCCATGCATTGGCCCAACAGCATATCCCGAAAGGGCTCGATCGAGAGTTTGTAGTGGCGGATCGCATCGACCAGGGCCACATCAGTCTCACGGTAGGGTTCCCCAGTCGAGAACAAGCGTTCCAACTGATCGGACCATTGAGTGAGGTGATCGCGGGTGATCTCTGGGTGGCGGGCCGGACCATCAAGGCCATCGACCAACTCATCAGTCTGGCGGAGCCAAGCATAGATCGCCCAGATCGCATGGCGTTTAGGATCCGGCAGCAGCAAGGAACCCAAGTAGAAGGTCTTGGCGTACTTGGCGGTGATTTGACGGCAGAGTTCTATCGATTGGCTGAGGGGGATCATCAGGCTCTCCCGCAGATCAAAGCTAAGGGACTGATCAACGACACACAGCGGCTGAGGCTGCAACAGCCTGCAGATGAGGGTGAGACGGTCAAATTATCCCATGTCAGCTGGTCCATCGCTCAACTCCTGTGCCTTGACTTCCCACTTTCGAGGTTGAGGTCAAGTGTTTGAGTTGTTGAAGGTCACGCTGATCTCCCTCAAGCTTGCACCCCTGCAAGATCCGATCGGTCTGGATCCACACCTGTATCCGGTTGAGCACCTGCTGGCTCTAGGGACACGGAAGGATCGCGCCGAAGCCGTTCCGCAATGGCTGCCGCTGCTAGTTTTCCAGATAGCACAGCTCCTTCCATACTGCCGAGATACGGTTGCAATGTGTAACTTCCCGCTAAGAAAAAATTTGGGATCGGGGAGATTTGGGTGGGTCGCTGCAGTTGAGTTCCAGCCACGGCCTTGTAAACCGATCGCGGCGTTTTCACTACCTTGGCCTTGATCACTTGAGCTGGATGCGGGATCTGATCCGGAAATAAGCGGGCCAACTCCTGCAGGGTGGCCTCCAAGATCTCGTGATCTGATTTCGCAATCCATGCCTCGGCTGGAGCCAGAACCAATTCCAACATGGAACGATCCGGATCGGCATATCCCTGGCAGGTATTGCTCATGTCGGCATAAACACTCAGCAAGGGTGAGCGCGAGAACAATAAGTGATCCAGATCCGTGAGCTTCCGATCAAACCAAAGGTGAATGTTGATCACCGGCACCCCTTGCAACTGCTCCAGCTTCTGGAAATAGGGCAAGGGCTTCCAGGCATCCGGGAGCAAAAGCTTCAGCGGATCAACCGACAGAGCAGACACATAAGCATCAGCAGTCACCTCCCGATCCACCCCTGTTTGGGAATCACGGATCACGAAATGCTGGACCTGACCCTCTGGATCCACCTGGATCGATTTCAGGGCTGTATTGAGATGAACCTCGCCGCCATGAGCTGTAATGTAATCCAGCAGGGGTTGACAGAGGCGTTCGGTCGGTGAGCCATCAAGAAACGCGATCTTGGATCCGTCTTTTTCCTGCAAGAAACGATTCAAGGCCGTTAGGGGGACTGTTGCTGAGATCTGATCGGGATTGATAAAGGCCAACGCTTTGGAAACCGCAATAAAAATATCTGTATTGACCCGCTCATCCACCCCCTGACGCCGCAGCCACTCTAGCAGCGTGTAACGATCCATCGCCTCAACGTAACCCTGACCCCGGATGATCGCTGGGATCAACCCGATCGCAAACTTAATCTTTTCGCCCCAGCTCAGCATGTCATTGTTGCGCAGGATCGCGGTGATCACGTTCCAGGGCGCAGGCAGATCGGGTACATCAAACCAAGAATAGGTCCCTGGTTTTTCCGGTTGGTTGAAGATCAGGGCGTGACGTTTCCATTGCAAGCGATCACGGATGCCTAATTCCTGAAAGAGCTGCAGCATGTTGGGATACGCCCCAAAAAACACATGCAAGCCTGTTTCATACCAATCTCCATCGGGATCTTGCCAAGCTGCCACTAACCCCCCCCACACATCACGCCGCTCATAAACCTGGGGCTGATGACCCTGATCACAGAGATACTTAGCACAGGCTAATCCCGCTAGCCCGCCACCTGCGATAGCAACACGCATGATCGCTACACCTGCAAAACTTCTCTCATTGTATTTGCAAACCGTTACATTTTCATCAGCGATCCGGCCAGCGATCCCGCCGTTTCGTAAAAAAATGACTAGAATGTTCGCAAGCTGTTGATGATCCGATCTTTGTCTGGCCAATACCGTTCATCTGCCTCTTCCAGCAGCCATGAAACGCAAACTGACCCCTCGGCAGCACAAAATTCTCTGGGCCACCGTGCGCAGCTACGTTGCAACGGCTGAACCTGTCGGATCTAAGGCATTAGCCGAAAACTACGATCTCGGCGTCAGCACAGCCACCATCCGCAACGATCTAGCCCTGTTGGAACAAAACGGATTTCTGTTTCAGCCCCACACCTCCGCTGGCCGGATCCCCTCCGATGTCGGTTACCGAGCCTATGTGGACACGATCCTGGGTTCTTCCGTTCCCAGCATGAGTGATCCCCTGGCGGATCGAGAGCGACAAGCCATTCTGCAGGGGATCTCCAACCAGTTAGGCAAACAGTTAGGCGATAACCTGGATAATTTCCTACATCGGGCGGCCCAGATCCTCGCCAGTTTAAGTGGCTGCATCGCCATGGTCAGTGTCCCCCAAGCCCAAACGGTCGCAATCCGCCATATCCAGCTCGTCACGATGGATCCATTACGGGTCATGGTGATCGTGGTGACCGACTCTTACCAAACTCACTCTGTATTAGTTCATTTGGATGGATCCACGTCTGCCCCTCCTGCCCCTAACTCACAACCCGATCCAGCCCATGACGATGATCTGCGGATCACGGCAAGGATCTCAGCAGAGCAACTCGAAGAAGAACTCCATCTCCTGAGTAATTTCCTAAATTTGAAACTGCGAGGCAAAACCTTTGCAGAACTTCAAGATCTGAGTTGGCTGGATCTCGATCGAGAATTACGCTCCCATGCAGCATGGCTACGGGAATTGATCACCTTGATCGCTCAAAAACACTTAAAACCATCTGTCGGTCACCTTTTTACCTCCGGCGTCACAGAACTCATGCGGCAACCGGAATTCACTCAGACCTATCAGGTGGAAACGGTTCTCCACCTCTTAGAAAACAATGGCTCTGATCTCAATGATCTGCTCAGTCAAAACGATTCAGGTCAGATGATCATCTACATTGGCCAGGAGAATCCAATTGAACCGATCCGGCACTGCACCTTGATCACATCCACCTATTACCGAGGGAAGAACCCTTTAGGTAGTGTCAGCCTCCTGGGACCCACTCGCCTTGCCTATGATCAAGCTATCGCCTCCGTTGAGGCAGTTGTGGATCATCTCTCCAAAACGCTGGCCTAGAATGGTTGGAGATCCGGAAACTGCTGAGCCAGCTCTACTCATCGGCATGCTTGGGCCTCAGGCGGCAGATCCGGTTCCACCTCACGAGAAGGAACGATCACTCCATGCAAACACTCCATGCAAAGAAGATCCAGCGATAACGGCCTGGATCTCCTAGTCATTGGATCATCTCGAAGCATACAGCACTTGTTGAATCAAAAACTGGATCTTGGCTAGTGCAGCCGTTGGGCGAGCAATTGTTCTTCCAAGGCTGCGATCCGGTTGTAAGCGGCAGTGAGTTGAGCTGTCAGGCGTTGAACCTGAGCTTCAGGAGCAATATCATGGCTTAGCCCCCGATGATGAGCAGTGTTGGGTAAGTTCTCGTCCAACAAAAAGCTATGCGTTTCATCACCCACCGTTTCTTCATAGCTGCTGTGGCCGTTGTGGACTGCCACTAAAGGGTGCTTGGCTTCTTGAGCCGCCACCATTCGAGCCGCAACTTGATCGGGGAGGTGCTCCACCGCAACCTGCAAGACCCTCACCTGATCTTGCAAAAGCTTAAGTTGCATCTGTACAGATTCGTCTATCATCGCTTGCAGTCCCAGGGGTTGCCTAACGTCGTCTGTCTTTCCTCCATTGAAGGTGAGATCATAGGAATCGGGGTCTCAACCTCGGAATCATTTAACGATTCCCACTCATAACGAGTCCACTCAAGCGGCTTAACCCTCGATCTGGGGTTGATCCTCAGGAGATGTGCGTGAGCAGCATGGCAGAAACCTAAATTTTCTTCGACAGCCTCAATTCTGTAAGCTAGGATAAAAAGCTCATGCCTTGTTTTCTATCTGGCCAATTAGGGGATAGGGATTGATTATGACGACGCGGTCACTATCTGGCCAATTAGGGGATAGGTCTTTAGCTCCTGTAGGGATCCATTGCATCCTTGAGCTTTATGACTGTCCGGCCAATCTTCTCAACGATCTGGTGTTTATCCAGCAAAGTCTGCGAGAAGCTGCTGTTAAGGCGCAAGCCACGCTGTTGGGGGAAGTTTCCTACCCATTTGAGCCTCAGGGCGTCACAGCCTTGGTTTTGTTGGCGGAGTCGCACATCTCGGTGCATACCTGGCCTGAGTCGGGTTACGCAGCGGTGGATGTGTTTACCTGCGGCCAGCACACCGAACCGGAACTTGCCTGTCTCTACCTGATCCGAGCCTTGCAATCGGAGTATCATGTTCTTCGCAAAATCCCCCGGCGGCAGATCGATCTCTGCTGGGATGCGATGACGGAGATTCCCGATAGCTTGGCCCCGTTCGATCGTCTTGATGCGGACGTGGATCAGGAGATTGACCGAGCTCTGGCTTCGGCGGTCTCTGGATCTGACTACAGGGTTGAGGTTGGATCACGTTGTTGAGGAGGAGGCCATGCCCGATCCTGCAACATCTCCGGATCTGTGGATTGCAGAATACCATACACCGTGGGATTGTTATGCTCACGGGATCACTGAGGTATTGGTCCACAAGCAAACCCCTTACCAAACCATGCTACTGGTGAAAACCGGAGCCTATGGCAAGGGTCTTGTCCTGGATGGCAAGTGGCAGTCCACAGTCGCTGATGAATTTCTCTACCATGAACCCCTGATTCATCCTGCCTGTCTCCAGCATGGATCCCCTCGGACTGTGCTGATCCTGGGCGGGGCTGAAGGCGCATCCATTCGAGAAGCCCTTCGCTGGCACTCGGTTGAGCGCGTGGTCATGGTAGACATCGATCCCGATGTGGTTGAAGCTTGTCGTCAGTATTTACCGGAGATGCATCAGCAGGCATTTGACGATCCCCGCACGGAAGTGGTGATCGCCGATGCTGCTGAGTACCTCGATCAAACCCAGATCCATTGGGATGTGATCATTGCGGATCTCTCTGATCCGATTGAAGCGGGTCCAGCCTCACAGCTCTTCACACGCGAGTTTTTCCAGCGGATCCGTCAGGTTCTTGCTCCAACAGGCGCGTTTGCTCTCCAAGCTGGATCCGTTTCCCCAGTCGAAATTCGCCTCCATGCCGGGGTGATCCGGACCTTACGGACGGTGTTCCCGCATGTCCACGCCTACTCCAGCTATGCACCTACCTATGGATCTCCTCTCGGATTGGCTCTCTGTTCGAGCAAGGTGATCCCAACCCGACCAGAGCCGGACGCGATTGATCACATCCTGGCTCAACAGACCCAAGGGGGATTTCAGATGTTTGATGGGATCACGTTCCTGGGGTTAATGCAAACACCTGCCCATATCCGGGCTGCAATTGCAGCTGAACAGTGGATCTATACGTGGGTTGAGCCTCCCCAAACCCCACGCTAGAGATCTGAGATTTGCCAGCGTTCGCGTGTTAAAATTACTCGGTTAACCCAAGGAGTCGATACGTCCATGCCCCGATCGTATGAAACGATGTTAATTCTGCGTCCTGACGTGGTTGAAGATTCGTTGGAGCAGTTTTTGAATGCTCAGAAAGGCTTTCTCCAAGAGCAGGGTGTGACCTCGATCGAAACCCAGATCAAGGGAAAGCGTCGCTTCACGTTTGAAATCAAGGGCTATCGCGAAGGGCTTTACGTCCAGATGAATTATGAAGCCGAACCCCAAGCCGTGGATAATTGGGAGCGGGGGATGCGGATCAATGAGCAAGTCCTGCGGTTTATGCGCTTAAGACTGGACGAGACTTGAACCATGAGCTAATCCTGCCAAATCAAACAATCACCAGGGGGAGGAGATTGAGATGAATTCCATCGTGTTGATGGCTGAGATCCAGTCAGAGCCAGAACTACGCTACACCCAGGATAATCTTGCCGTGACCTCGATGCTGGTGCTCTTTCCCAGTATCCGCACGGACGAGGATCCCTATCAAGTTCGAGTTGCCGCCTTTGGCGAGTTGGCTCAAACCGTGAGCAGTACCTGCAAGATCGGAGACACGGTCACGATCGAGGGGCAGCTGCACATTAACACGGTTGAGCGGGATGGTCGCAAAGAAAAAGTGGCTGAGATCACCGCCCGCCGGATCTACCCTCTCAGTGGCGGCATGGCCTACTCCTTAAATACAACACCGGATCCATCAGACTCTGCCAGTTCGTCAAGTTCGTCTGGATCTTCAACAAGCTCTCCGAGCCGATCAGAAGCCCCTTCCCCATCATCCAGCCCCAGCCGAGGTTCGGTTCCCCCTGCAAGTGGGTCGGGTCGCGGTCCATCGGTTTCTGAATCAACCGGATCCCCAAGTCGCAGTTCCAGTTCGCCCTCTCGGCAGCGATCAGGATCGTCTCGTCCCTCCAGCCCTCCTCCAGTGGAAGAGCCCCCCAATCTTGATGACATTCCTTTCTAATCGGGAAGGTCCATGTCTTCATCCCTCCAGGCTTCCCTGCTAGGCTATTCGCATCAAGGCCGATCCATTCTATTGCATCAATTAAGTGATGGATCAGCAAATCCTCCCCAGAGCCCGATCCATCTACTTGTGCTAGGTGGCGTCCACGGCGATGAACCGGAGGGGATCTATCTGATTGACCATTTGCTCCAAATGCCCTTACCTCCAAGCTTGAGTCAGCAGGCGAGGATCTGGGTGATCCCCCAACTGAATCCTGATGGCTGTAGTCTCCAGCAACGCACGAATGCGCAGGGAGTGGATCTGAACCGCAATATGCCAACTCAAGATTGGTCTGCTGTTGCCCGTGCGCCGCGTTACTACCCTGGTCCAGCCCCTGGATCAGAGCCAGAAACTCAAAGCCTGTTGCACTGTATTGAAACCCTCCAACCCCATCTGATCATTTCCCTCCATGCTTGGAAGCCCTGTGTTAACTATAATGGTCCTGCGCGCCAGGTGGCTGAGGTGATGGCAGCGGTCAATGGTTATGCGGTTACCTCTGAAATCGGTTATCCGACTCCAGGATCCCTGGGGACATGGGCTGGATTCGAGCGGCAGATCCCTACCATTACCTTAGAGATTGAAGAGGGGAGTTCACGGGAGCAAGTTCAGCGCCAGCAGGGGAAGGCTTTACTGGCAGGGCTTGCATTTGCAGCGGATCATGTCAATCTGGACTAAGGGTTGGATCGAAAGGTTGGGAAGTCTCTATGCAGGAAGACGCCTTTACACCACTAGAGCCTCTGGACGAACTCGATCCGGCCACAGCTCCACCTGTGGATGTCGATCGGATGTTGACTCAGCTGCGGAGTTGGGATCCAAGTTTACGAATGCAAGCTGCACGAGCTTTCTGCGATCTTGAGGACTCCCGTGCGGTGAGCCCCTTGGTGGATTTATTGACGGATCCCTGTCCTCTTGTCCGTGTCAGTGCGACGTATGCCCTGGGACGCAACCCGGATCCCAGTGTTGTCGAACCTCTGATGGCGATTTTGCAGCATGAGTGGAATGGCTATGTTCGTAAAGGGGCTGTCTGGGCCTTGGGCAATGCTCGTGATCGGCGGGCTCTGCCTGTTTTACGGGAAGCCTTAGCGCATGATATTACAGCGGTTCGGCTTTGGGCGGCTAGTGCTCTGGGTCAACTCACGCATGGGCTCGATCCGACCCAGCTGATCCAGGCTGTTTGTGATCCCTTACTCCAGGCTCTGGTTCACGATCCATCTCCTGTTGTCCGAAGTAATTGTGCGTGGTCGTTGGGAAAAGTGGGTCAAGTCTTGCAGATCCAGGGAGGCCATGAGGATCGACTGATCCAAACGTTGATCCATGCCTTACAAACCGATCCCGATGTTGGGGTGCAGGATGACGCTCGCTTAGCTCTGGAGAAACTTGGGGATCCGGATGGGCTTGCTGCGATCGAGACATTAGATCTTGGGTAGGTACAGCTGAATCCGATCGAAAATCTGGAGGGGAAGTCTGTCAGATTGGGATCAAAGGTGTTAGACTAACGTAACTTCTTGCGCAATTCGCAGTTGATCTAGACTTTGGGCGGTTAGCTCAGCGGTAGAGCGCCTGCCTTACAAGCAGGTGGCCGTAGGTTCAAATCCTACACCGCCCATCTTTCTGAGAGCCTCACCCAGTGGGGCTTTTTTAGCGCACACAAAGTTTCTGTAGTAAGAGAAGTTTTGCAGATGGCAGAGCAACAGAATGAATCATGGTTAGAAGAGGAGCTAGGCCGACGGATTAAGCTAATGGAAACCGACCCAAAAACAGCTGGCTTTCTGGATCTTCCTGTAGAGGCATCATTAGAAGGAGCGGGCGATTTGTTCTTTGAACTTGGTGCTAGACTCCTCCGACGTGTTCATCGTGAGTTGTACAATGTTCTCTGTGGCTCTAACCCCGAAGATGAGAGAGATCGGAACAAGCTTAGAGGAGCATTCGGTTTAAGTGAGGAGGCCATCATTACAAGCTTCATGACGGTAATGATATCTAGCCTCGGAATAGCTCCCGTGCTGGCGCCGATTCTGGCGGCTTTGCTTGTTAGGCGCTTTCTAAAACCAATCTATGAAGAGACTTGCGTGTTTTGGGGAGATCAGTTTGATTTAGTCGAGATGTAGAAAGTCTGTTCACTGCTGAATAGATGGACTTTTGGACAAATCTCTCGATCACAGTTAAGTGATCCGCTTCTCAGGAGGCACCAGCAACAGCTCCTGCCCCCATCATTACGATAGTGAGTCCTATAGCTCAGATCCACCTTCTGCTTGGTCAAGCGCAACTATTCCGCCTTCCGGATCCGCACCCGGATCTGCGTCGGAGAGATCCCCAGCACCGCCTCCGCCTGCTTTGGAGCCCAAGGATCTTGGGAAGCTCTGTAACGGAATGATAAGCGGATCAGACACACCCCCTTTGTCCCTCCAAAGCTGTCACAGTGCTTATGGAGCAAGGGTTTCGGCGATCCTGCACCATGAGACTCTCACCATGATTCACAGTGCGCGTCCTGACTCGATCCCGACCTCCGCCGACCGATCCACTCTATGGTTTTCACGGCTGCCCCCGCACACTCAACTCCCATGCAGATCCCTACCTCAGACTATGACTCTCCCTGGAAACAGATCCTGGAACGCTACTTCCCCCAGTTCATCGAGTTCTTCTTCCCTGAGATCCATGCTCAGATTGACTGGTCCCGATCCTGGGAGTTCCTTGAGCAAGAACTGCAACAGCTGACTCGAGAATCAGAAACCGGACGGCGGATCGTCGATAAGCTCATCAAGGTCTGGCGCTTAGATGGAGAGGAAACTTGGGTCTTGATTCACCTGGAGCTGCAAGGATCTTATGAGAGTGGCTTTCCCAAGCGGATCTACACCTACCACCACCGCATCGAAGATCGATTCAACCGCACCGTGGTCAGCATGGCGATCCTGGCGGATGATCGACCCAGTTGGAAGCCCAACCAACACACCTCCGAATTGTGGGGCTGCAAAGCCGAGCTGAAGTTCCCCATCGTCAAGCTGTTGGATTACCTGTCCCGATGGTCGGAGTTGGAGCAAAGCCTCAATCCCTTCGCTGTGGTGGTCATGGCTCACCTGCAGGCCCAGAGAACCCGTCAGGATCCGCAGGGACGGCTAGAGTGGAAGGTGAGATTAGTGAGGGGATTGTACGAGCGGGGCTATGGGCGGGATGAGATCATCGATCTATTTCGGTTCATTGACTGGGTGATCACCCTGCCTGAGGAGCTAGAAGAGCAGTTTGACCAGGTTCTAGAGGAGATTGAGGAGGAGAGAAGGGTGGAATACATCACGAGTATTGAGCGCCGTGGGATCCGCAAAGGGATCGAGCAGGGCAGCCTACAGACAGCCCGTTCCTCTCTCCTGCAGGTGTTGGAGGTTCGCTTTGGTTCTGTGCCGGTCTCACTACGAGAGCAGATTGATCGCTCTGAGGATCTCTCGCTGCTACAGGCTCTGCATCTGGAAGCCCTCAGGACTGATTCCATCTCGGCCATTCAGGATGCCTTTTGTTCTTGATCCAAGCCCGCCATCAGTCAAGGAAGAGAGAAGGGTGGAATACATCACGAGTATCGAGCGCCGTGGGATCCGCAAAGGGA
>CAZONZ010000055.1:0-14846 GCA_964581005.1 uncultured bacterium | reverse complement strand
GTTCAGCGAGAACTTTGCTGGATTTGTCGGTGGGGCAACCTTTGGCGGATTTCCTAATCTTAGCCAGGATCCGAATGCTCCTCCTTATGTAACGGTGGGGAGCTCGATCTTTGCCGACAATGATGCCAATAATAGTGATAATCCTTGGAGCATTGAGTTGACAATCTCAGGCCAGGAATTTCCGCCTGGGAGTGGGCAATACCGGGGATTTAGTGAAGGGGGAAACAATTTTCAATTTCCCGATCCCACGATCTTCCGCAACAGCGATCCGCCTCAAATCAATCCGGATCCCAAAAATATCACGGTTACAGCAGAAACAACCATCTTGGATCCGCAACTGGGATCCTTCGTCGATCATGGCACCGCGATTCAAACTCCACTCACGATTGGGGATCCCACTGTTCAAGCTTCTGGAGCGGGAGCTCGTTAGGATTGTGGAGTTGAAGATCGAAATGGATCCCGTGTCAATCTTCGGGCCAATTGAATCAACACGCGCTACTCTGGCGTCAGGGCTGTCTATTCTGGTTTGATCCTCATAATTCTCATCTTCGTCACTGCAGGATCCTCTCCAACAGCAGCAAGTCCTCGCTGAATGTGGTGTTTATTCAGGGATCGATAATGTCTCAACTCTCCCAGTTTCCCCGTTTGTCCCGATCCTTGCGATCACTTGGTCTTTTAACCGCTTCGATCACGTGTGCAACCCTGGGTTGGATCCAGATTAGTTTTGCAAATGCTTGGGAAGCAGTAGGTCGATTTAACCCTGCTCAACCTGTCCAGATCAAAGTCTTGAATCAAACCCGGTTTCCGATCGAGTACGGTCTTACCGATCCTCGCCCGATTGTGAGTGAGATCCCTGCTGGAGAAACTCTTGACATTAACCAGCCCCGGATCCCCAACTGTTTGGCATTGAATACCCCAATGATGTCGCCTGTACAATATAAAGTTGAGACTCAGGGCAATCAGATCATTGTTGCTGTTCAGATTGTTAATGATGTTTCTGGTGATCACTGCTTGGATCTGCGTGAGAATGGTCAGATTTATATTTACTAACATTTGGCAGAAGATCTGAGTTTTGAAGTCTGAGTTCTATCGTTAATTAGTTTCTAAATGAAAGCTTGCTATAGATTGCCTTAGATTACCTTCTCCTAATCAACCGTTTTTCAGGCCCAAGATAAAGATCTCAATCGATCCATTTGATCTGGGCAGAATCGCACTATGGCTGGCAATGCCCAGAGGGTGGCTATGGCGATAAGACAGAGGAAGTTCGCGGATGGCTTGTTTGGGGATCTCGATCCAGGCTGGTGGGGTTGCCACTGGGATCCCACATAATTCCCCTTGGCGGGTCTGGCTTAGGATCAGGAAGGCTTGTTTCAGGGGTTGATCATGAAGGGGTGTGATCAGGTTAGATTGGGGATCAAGTAGAGATGTCAAAGATTGGGTAGGCTGGAGCATTTGATCTGAACCATTAGTCGGTAGTTGGCTAGAAGACGCAAGCTTGAAATGTAGATCAATAATAGTGATGGTTTGATCACCAAAATTGACAATACCCAAACCGTTGGAGCTACGATGGCTGATCGGTGGACATGGGATCACTTTTAAGACTAAAGAGATGGGCAAAGCTAGTGTGTAAAGACCCACAGGAAAGACAATTGCCTTGAGATCATTCCCTGCTGAAACTACTGAATCAGGCGGCTTGGCAGGCGACAGAATTGAGTTCATAAAATTAGGGTTCATGACAGAGCTCCGTAGGTCAATACATCTGAGGAATGGGGTTGTTTTGACAGCATTGGGCTGGTGATGTGTTTGGCAACTGTGTGGAGAAGATCCTGCTCAGAGCAAGGCTTGGTGAGATAATCTTTGGCTCCTAATTGAAAAGCTGTTTGGCGGTGCTTAGAGCTTGTGCGTGAAGTGAGCATGACTGTTGTGATTGATGCCAGCTGAGGATCGTGGCGACACGCTTGGAGAAACTCAAATCCATTAACTCCAGGCATTTCAATATCACAGATCGCTAGCTCAATTCCAGTATGATGATGCAGGATCTGAATGGCTTCCTGGCCGTCTCCTGCTTGGAGAATGGCATAACCTGCTTTCTGTAAGGTCAAGGCAATACTTTGACGTTGCGTAATCGAATCGTCGATCACTAGGATAGTTGAAGTTAAAACAGCAGAAGCTTGAGTCTTTGGAGTTCCAGAAGATGCTAACGATTCCAAGGAGTGTTGAGGTTGGATCGATGGTGATATCTCCCCGATTGAACGAGAGGTTTGAGGAGAAGGCAACTCTAGAAAACCTGATCGGTTAGAGGTACCCTGAGAAGGCAGCTGTTTTGCCTGATGGACTAAGGCTTGCGGATCGATCACAAGCGCTAACTGACTGTCACTGAGAACACTATAGCCTTGAATATAACTAGGTAGGCGAGGGTGGAGTCCTAATGTTTTAATCACTAGCTCCTGCTCAACTAGAACTCGATCCACTTGAAGTGCTACCAGTTTAGAATCCACCTCAAGGAGGAGCAATGGCTTGGGACCTGAGGCTGCATTGTGCTTTTGATCAAGGGGAAAGGTATTGAGAGCGGAAGAGCCTGAGTTGCGTAGAGGTGGATAGGGATAGTCAAATATATCCGATAGAGATTGGACCGGGATCAGCGAAAGGTGGTTACCTTGCTGCCATCGGAGCATGAGTTGGGAGCCTTGCCCATTCAAGTGAGGGTGAGACTGAAGTTGATCGGGTTGGGGGAGAACAATTTGCTGGATTGATCCAGTGACTAGGGCATAACTGATCGCTTCAGATTGACAGATGAGTAAGCGGGCCGTTGTTAGGGTGAGGGGCAACTGGAGCATAAAACGAGTCCCGAATTGGGGACGAGATTGGATCTGGATCGAGCCACGGAGAGACTGGATCTGACTAGCTACGACATCTAAACCTACCCCGCGCCCAGAAAGATCACTAGGGCGATCAGCAGTGGAAAAACCTGGAAGAAAGAGATAATTAGCGAGTTCTTCTTCAGACAGTTCTTGGGCTTGCGCAGAAGAAAGGTGGTTGCGTTCCACAGCTTTTTGGCGAATTCGCTGCCATTGCACGCCTCGACCATCATCTTCAATTTCGATCAGAGTTCGGTTGCCTTGATGATAGGCTCGGATCGTGATCTGACCTAAATCAGGCTTACCTTGCTGACGACGTTGCTCTAAAGGTTCGATCCCGTGATCAAATGCGTTACGAACTAAGTGAAGGAGCGGATCAGATAGCTTCTCAGCGATCGTTTTATCGATTAGAACCTCAGTTCCTTCGAGTGTTAGATGGACAGGTTTTCCATAACTTTGTGAGAGCTGATCCAGAAGCCGTGGAAAGCGGTTTAAGATTGTGCTAATCGGTACAGTGCGAGATTGAAAAAGATCATCTTGAGCTGTCGTGAGGAAGCGTTTTTGCTTGATCAAATTAAGGCGGGATTGATGAACGAATCCTTCAATAGTTTCAGCTGATTCGCCAAGTTGGTTTACACACTCAATGGTTGTTTGCAGTAGTTTGTGCAGCTCACTATAAGCATCCATTTCGATCGCATCAAAGGTGAAGGTTGCCAACGGATCCTCGCTCGTAAGGATTGGGCGGATCTTGGGAGGATCTTCAAGGTGGGCTTCAGAATACCCGGAATATGTAGGTAGAAAGCGGAGATCAGACCAGTCTCGGAGTTGGAGAAGCTGATCTTGAACGGTTTGCCAGAGTTGAAACAGAGTTCGGACCGCTTGGTGGAGCTGATCGGTTTGGAGAGATTGTTGGCTCTGGTTGATCACCAGTTCTCCCAGAATTAGATTAAGGCGATCCAACTGCTTAACATCAACCCGAATACTGGGGCTGGTAGAAGCAAAATCACGGATCGGGCGAACTGGAGAATGGCTCGGTGGCGGAGTTCGTGATCCTATAGGTTGATCGGGTGGGCAAAGATTCTCCAGGATCTCATGGATCACGGATAAATCTGATGATACTCCTGGGCGAGACGATGAAGTGGATTTCCAAGGATCAAAGTGACCTTGTTTGACCTCTGCTTCAAGATCTAGAAGTGTCTGTAAAGCGAGTTGGTGAGATGAGAAATCTGTTGATGCTATTGGGGCCTGAGAGGAATGGTTAGGATCCTGAAGTGAGGAGTTCTTTGGATCTTTAGGCTCTTGAGCAGAACGAGAAAAAGTCAGGCTACTAGGAAAATGGCTTGTCTTACCAAAGGCTTGAGGATCAGCTTGAGGATCAGCTTGAGGATCAGTTTGAGGATGAGGATCAGTCTCATGAAAAGTGGTAGAAGATGATCCTTCGCTGGATTGAGATCCTTCGCTAGATTGAACCGTAGAATCGATCGGGCTCAAGGGGGGGTTAGAAGGAGGGGTGTGATCTAGTGAAACTTTTGAATCTAAATTAGGATCTAAATTGGAATCTAAATTGGAATCTAAATTGGGATCTAAAGTTACGGCCAAAGTTGGATCTAGAACGGGTTCTGCAGTCCGATCTGAAGATAAATCTAGATCTGGTTCCGTGGCTCGATCCGCAGTTGGTGCTAACATTGAGTCTACAGGCAGATTCAACACCGGATCTAGAACTGCATCTGAACGTAATTGCTTTGAGAAGGTTAGATCTAAAGATGGGTTAAGATCTTGATCTTGATGAGATTGAAATGCTAGCAACGCTGCTGAAGGTTCCCCTCCAGCGGTGCGATCGCCCGCAAGAACTGCAGCTTGTGCCTCTTCAAGATTAGCTAAAACGATCGGAGCAATTTTAATCACCTGATCGGGGTAGTTTTCTAATGCAACCAACGCTGCCTGAGCAATCCGGCCTAGCCCAGGTAAAGCGTAAGACTCTGCCAATCCCTCTAGAAACTCTGCTTCTGATCGAAAGGCTTCAACAATCTGATCAGGATCTTGGCGGGCCAGTGTTACCGCCAACTGATTTAGATCATCTCGAATACTTTCTTGAAAAATAGATCCGATCACATCAAAACCGAGATCTTCTGAGGAGAGAATCGGTGTATCTTGACCTAAGCGATCACCTAATCGAGTTTGCAATTGGGCGAAAACCTCAGCCGCTTGATCCAGGATCTCAGCCTCATTAATCGGATGACCTGCGAGATCTGCTGTCAATGGCAAACGTAGGCATTCATAGCCTTCCCACAAAAGTGCTGCTAATTCTGAATCGATCTTGAGTTCAGGATCGTAAAGGGCTTTGAAAACATCCTCTAAATAGTGGGCAACAGTCTTGATCGTATCGCGTCCAACACTTGCTGCAGCTCCTTTGAGAGTGTGAGCATGACGCATCAAACTATGCACGGACTCAATCGTCCAGCCCTCCATAAGACTCAGCAAATCGTGCTCGATCGAGCGGAGTAACTCAGGTGCTTCACTTCGAAATGATTGGTAAATCTGATCAAAAATAATGGGATCAGAGATCATCGTAACCTACCTACCTAGTTGGATGCATGGATCAGGACATCATCAAGCTAGTTTTGTTGATGAGACACGTGCCTCACACATACTCGAAAATCCTGAAGTGGGCCGAGATCAAGAGATGTTGATAGCACCTCAGCTAGCCTATAGGCAAAGTATTCTGCATAGGGAACAGAGCTGACTTGATCTTCAGAGGCTGAAACACAATAAGTTGACATCACCTGATCATTCTCTAATAACATCTTGGGCGAGGTGTGAGCATCTTTGAGCATTTGCGATCTACTCTGGGACTGAATCATAGAATCGCTCATCATCTGGGTTGCCATGGCTAGATTCTCACGCTGTTGCTAGAGCTTGAATTGATCGAATGAAATAGAGACTCGAAAAAGCCTCATTGGGAGTATAGGTTCCCATCCATTTCTCGTAATCCAAGCTCACTCGCTGAGTGTGAGGATTCACGATCTGGGTGTAGGCATAGATCTCAGCAGCACACCCTTTGAGGATCAGATGCTCTAGCAAAACATCCAGATCTCGTGCGGTTCCAATAGCTACTGCTGAATGGGTTTGATGGTTGACGATCGTCCTAGCATCGTAGGCAACATAAACGTCAACATCATCATGGTTGATTGCACACATTGAAGCACCTCTGTTGATCTCAGTAAATATGGGACAAACCTGAGTAAATCTGAGCTCAAGGTAGCCAGAAACTGGCTGAGAACCCACCCTGATCAATCCACCTTAAATTGGCTGACATGGGTTTGTAACTCTTGTGATGTAGACTGCAAAGCCTGGAATGAGTTTGAGATTTGAACGGATTGATCAGAAGTTTGTTCGGCAATCTCAGCAACTTCATTCATCACCTGAGTTAACACTTGGGATTGTTGGGTTTGTTCAGCGGTAGCCTGCGTGATCATGGTCACCAATTGACTGATTCGGTCTGTGGCTTGACCAATAGCGGTCAAACTTTGACGAGTTTCGTTGACCAGGTGAGTGCCTTGGACAACTTGTGAGATTCCCAAATCCATAGCTTCTGCAACCGATCGAGTTTCGGCCTGGATCTCTTGGACTAAGCGCTCGATTTCCGTGGTAGCGTTGGCAGACTGATAGGCCAAGGATCGGACTTCATCCGCGACAACCGCAAAACCGCGCCCGTATTCTCCGGCACGAGTGGCTTCGATCGCAGCATTCAAAGCTAACAGATTGGTTTGGGTTGCGAAATTCTCAATCAAACTCACCACTTTCGAGATCTTTTGGGATGACTCACCCAAGCGCTTGATCTTGCGACCCGCTTCTGAAACGGTTTCTCGGATGGTCAAGATCTCGCTCACCGTTTGTTCCATCAGCGAATCCCCAGCTTGAACAGTGCGATTGGCCTCCTGAACTGCTTGCTCCACGGCTTCAGCATCTCCAGCAACAGTTTGGATCGAGTTCACCATATCGCGTAGATGATTTAGGGCAGACTGAATCTCTTGCACCTGCTGTTGGGCTTGAGCTGATAACTGGGCAACAGCTTCTGTGTTGCTACTAGAGGTTTGACTGGCTCGACCTGCTGCGATCTGAACCTGGCGGACTAACTCCCGTAAGTTCTGGATCGTCGTGTTATATCCATCAGCAATGGTTCCAATCTCGTCTTCAGTGAGGGGAGCGCGAACCGTGAGATCACCTCGGAACGAGGGTTCTAAAGCACGTAGAACTCGTAAGGCTCCCTGCTGCAGCTTTTCTTTGGCTGTCCGCTCCCGCTCGGCAGAAGCAGCCAACTGTTGGGATTGGGACTCCACTTGAGCCAGGTAATCAGCTTGCTGGATCGCAATTCCTAACTGGGTTGCTACCTGCTTCAACAAATTGATCTCTCCTTCATCCCAGTGACGCGGTCCTGTATTTTGATAGGTTGCTAACATGCCCCAGAGAGTTTCCCCGCGAAACACAGGTATGATCACATAGGCCCGACATTGATATTCTTCCAACACTTCAAGATAGCAGGGCGCAAAATCTGCAGCGTAGATGTCGCTAACCGTGAAACTGAGACCCTCCTTGAACCGTCCTCCCTGAGTTTGTTGCAGGTAAGTATCAGCGTATTGAGGCTTGATCAACTGTTGAGTCCCTGCCTGGTTTGACTGACTCAAGATTAAACTACGCATCCCATTACAGTCTGAAAGCGATTCTTGCAACGTGGGAGTTTCTGTCTGCCGATCCACTAAAGGCTGCCAACCACTGGCCACAGACTCGGAAATAAACCCACCACTCCAATCGGGATTGAATTGATAGATACCGACTCGATCGGCTTTTAGCAGTAATCGCACTTCTTTCGTAGTAGTTTTGAAGATTGTGGGCAGATCGAGGGTTTGGCGGATCTTGTCAATGACTTTGTTGATCGCTTGCTCACGGGCTGCTAGCTGAGTCAACTGATCGTTTTTGGTCTGCATTTGCACAAGAGCATCGGCTTGACGAGCAGCAACACCTAGCTGTTGCCCAATGATCTGCAACCATTCGATTTCTTGGGGCTCCCAGTGACGTGGCGCTGAGTTTTGATAGGCTCCCAAGATCCCCCAAAGGCGCGTACCAGCAAACATAGGGACCAAGACATAGGCCCGTGCTTGAAATTGCTCTAACAACTGCAGGTGGCAGGGATCAAAACCAGTAGCATAAATATCATCTACAGTCTGACTTTCTCCCTTAGCATACCGCCCACCAGAATTGATCTCCAAGTAAGTATCCTTAACACTTTTGCCCACTAACGGCACCCATTCTGGCGTTACCGATTCTGCAACGAAATCCCCACTCCAATCAGGGTTAAAGCGATAGACAACGGCCCGATCACAATTTAACAAGCGCCGGATCTCTAAGGTCACTGTCTGAAAGATCTGCTGCGGTTCTAGAGGCTCTCGGATCTTCGCAATCACTCGCTCGATCGCTGCTTTCTCTTGCAATTGTTGCTGGATTTTGACCTGAACCAATGCCATTTGCACCTGCATCCCTAATTGCTGTGCAACCTGATCCAAAAGCTGGATCTCAGCTTCAGACCACAACCAGGATTGCTGACAATGCTGAATCACAAGCAAGCCCCATAACCCAGCTTCGGTGATGATCGGCAAGCTCAAATAGGCTTTCACTTGAAACCGATCGAGCAATTGTTGTTGATACGGACTCAGGTCGGCTTGGCCTACAGCAGCAACAGCCAGAGGATCTTGAATCTCACGTTGCGCCGATCCTCGCCAAAAGGTTACTAGTGGTAAATTCTCACCCAAAGCTGGGGTAAATCCTTCACGTAAGGCTTCTGCTACGACAACTCCTTGGGTGGCATCGTTAACCTGATACATTAAGACCCGATCCCAACCAAAATGCTGGTGAATTTGGGAAACACTGATCTGAAAAGCCTGCTCTAATGCTCCGGCTTTGCGCATCGATCGGAGCACAGTTTGGATTTTCTCTCGCTGGGCACGTTGCTGTTGAGATAGACTCTCGACCCATTCCGTCAAATCGAGCACATGGCGGCGCAGGGGGTCTGTGTCAACTCGATCTCGATCCTTGAGTTGAGCGGTTAGATCAGAGAGAATTTGACGAATGGATTCGGTTGATGCGGTAGGGTGGGCTACTGGAGTTGAAAAGGCTCCAACTTGAGGATCATTTCGGTAGAGCGGGCCAGAATTCGGCTGAGTTGGGTGAGTCTGGATCGAGTCCTGTGTCAACATATCGGGGTCCTCTAGAAGTGGATCTGGGGAGGGGGGTGTGGGTTGAGTTCGTAACAAAGGAACAAGCCACTGGAGGGTCGCTTGAGTAACCTGGGGAAGTTGGCTAAAGGCTGAAAAAGGCATGTTGAATCGCCTGTGTGTTCAACAGGATCAAGGGTTGGCCTGTGTGATCTAAAAATGTTCCAGCGATCAAGGATTGGATCTGCGAATTGCTGATGATACTGGTGGGATCCTGAACAGTCTCTTGAGGATCATAGGCTTCAATGGTTTCCACTCGATCGACAAACAAAGCTAGCTGCTGATCGTGCCCTTGGCTCTCCGCTGCTTTGGAATCCCCTGCAATCACAACGCCCATTCCACTTGCGGGGATCGACGGACGCTGACTTAGATGAATACCACCTAACAAACACGCTAGATCCAGGATCCAAATCGCTTCACCCCGCCAGTTTCCAATCCCCAAAACGTAGCCTGGAACGTGAGGCAAAGGCAGAATTTCAGTTGGGTGGATCGACATCACTTCAGCCAGATCAGCTAGGGGGAGTAAGCCTGGGATCCCGCCATATAGCTGAAAGCGTAAGTAGCGAGTTTGATCGGTGGCTTGGGCTGCCATCGAGAACGTCAGGGTTGAGGTCAGCGTTGGAATGGAATCGATCGGATAGATGGATCCCTCATGCTGGAGAAGCGAACGTTCAACGCCTGGAGCAGACTGTTCGTGTTGAGGCAGCAGAAATGATGAAATCATAACAAGGTCAACTCAGTGAGGACATGCAAGTCTTAGCCAGGATCAACGTCCAACAGGTCTGACAGATCAGCAAGCTCAACCTATCTAACGAAGGATCAGTTGCCGAACGGTCCTGAGTAAATCCGATTGATCAACGGGCTTGGTGAGATAGGCATCCGCTCCTCCCATCGCTCCCCAGGTTTTGTCTACTTCCGATCCCTTGGTCGAGCAAATCACCACTGGGATCGATTTGGTCTTTGGATCGGCCTTCAGTTTGCGACACAGTTCAAACCCACTTTGACCCGGCAGGATCACATCGAGCATGATCAGATCAGGCTTAGAGGTTTGCAGTTCAACCTGAGCATCCTCAGCACTGCGAACACTTTGCACCGATAGACCATCCTTCTGCAAACATAGGGTCAGCAACTCTTGCTCCGTTAGACTATCTTCAACAATCAGAACAGTACTCATGAAGGTTCTCCTGACACTCATTGACAGATCTTCAATTTCTGAACACGTTTACCACTCATCAACCCCTCATCGATCTAGGCTCCCTGTTGAGAAAGATCCGAATCTACGGAAATCGGGAGGTAGCGAGCCACAATCGGCAAGACCCGATCCGGATCCACAGGCTTGGCAATGAAGTCGGTTGACCCCACAACCTTGGCCCGGACCCGATCGACAATCCCATCATTTCCCGTCAAGATCACCACAGGCAGATCCTTGAGCTTTGAGACCCGCCGGATTTGAGCGCAGATCTCATAACCGTTGGCTACAGGCATGATGAGATCGAGAAACACGAGTCCAGGCTTGTGTTTGAGCAACATAGGGATCGCCTGCAACGAATCTTGGATCCCCAGGAAGCGATACCCTGCCGGAGTCAGGATCCGTTCCAAACTTTTGCAGACCAATGGACTATCATCAATGCACATAACAAGGGGACCAGAGGCTGATCGGATAGACGCCCGCGCTAACGGTTGAGATGGCAAGGGGACAGGTGACACGTTAATATCCGTAATCGGTTTGGTGGCATTGTCCACATCCTGAAGTTCAATAAATCCCATGATCCCAGAGGCCACATAAGGAAAGAACGATTGGGCCAGATCTAAGAGATCCTGTTGCATCTTCACCGCTAGGCTGTGTAGAGAATGCTGACCATCAACCCACCGGGTCAAAAGCTGGAAGGTCGGATCTGAAACCTGTTGCTGGAGCAGATCAGGTTGGCGGATTACTGGAGCCAGATTCGGAGACAGATGAGCCATCCCAATCTCTTGCCAACGACTCCAAAGTCTCTGGGCCTCTTGGAGACTATGACTAACCCGGATCAGGGTCATCGGTGCATCCATTTGATCATTAGGATCAGCATGATACGTCCAGCTACCACTGGATCGAGCGGAGCTGAGCAACGAGGCTTGCTCCTGCAGAATTTCAAACATGACTTCTAGGAGGGCAGCTTCAACTAAAGCAATCATCTGTTCACGCTGAAGCTGTTGCTGACGTAAGAGACGCATCAAGATCGAATATCCAACCCGTTTCAGTTCCAGCGGCCCCACCTGTTCGAGATCTCGATGATCGACTTTGCGGCAGTGCTGTGAGAGAAGACGACGCCAGCGATCCACCGGACGAATGCCTCCCGTCTGCCAGACCACTCTGCCCAAGCAGAGGTAAAAGCTCCAGATCGTTCCATGGGGTGAGCAGACATCCCAACGACCTGTGAAATGAGCTGAGCTTAATGCTTGCAACTGCTCAGCAAAGTCAGGTGGAGAAGGTTCCTTGGGTAAATCCATCACAGTTGTGGCCTCCTCTTGCTCAAACGTTGTGTAAGAGGTTGGACGAGTTGCAGTTTTGAGGTTATACAGCATTTCCACTTGCCCTCTCCAAGAACTTGGTTTGCTTGATCAGAATCATCAATTCAATTCTTAAAACTACGTCAAAACTTTCAAGTGAATTTGCGAATCTTGGTGAGCGATCGAATCCAAATCTAAATAGTATGTCTGGATCTAAAGTCACGTAAATCAACTGAGTCATGTGCCCCCCTAGCCAGCTTGCTTAAGCATAGAAGCCATAACCCAATCTGTAGCCTGATCAGTTGGTAAGGGCTTGGCAAAGTAGTAGCCTTGCCCATAAGGGCACCCCAGCTGAATGAGGCGGGATAGTTGTTCGATCGTCTCGATCCCTTCAGCAATCACTTTGAGGTGCAGCCGCTCGGATAGATCGAGAATCACTTCAGCAATATCCCATCGATCCGTTTGGATAAAGCGGCGATCAATTTTAATGGTGGTTACAGGTAGATCCTGCAAATAACTAAGGCTGGCATAGCCTGTTCCAAAGTCATCCAATGAGACCTCAGCCCCAAGATGTCGGAAATGATCAAGTGTTGATTGAGCAACCTCCCAGTTTTCCAGGCTGCGACTTTCTGTGATCTCGAAACAGATCTGATCGAAAGGACATTGTGTTTCCGACAGGATATCAGGGATCAGGAATTTCAGATTTTTGTCACTCAATTGATCGGGAGAAAGATTAATATTGAGCTTGATCGGAGTTGGGTCTATGGTTTGAGCTTTTTGATCGTTCGTTTGATCCATGAATTGAGTTGTGAGCTGCAAATGTTGGTGCCAATAATTGAGTTGCTGGCAAGCTTGATAGAGGACACTAGCCCCAAGCGGATGAATGAGTCCAGTGCGTTCGGCCAGAGGAATAAATTCAGTCGGTGGAACCCAACCCCAATTGGGATGATACCAACGCGCAAGGGTTTCAAACCCCACAAGCTGTTGAGTTCTCAGATCCACAATCGGCTGATAATGCACCTGGATCTGCTGCTGCTGCAAAGCCAGCTTTAGATCTTGCTCAATGGATTGATCCATATAGAAAAACTGATCAAGGGGGTAAGGGGGGGCGATCGGAACTCCACCCCGATTTCCAAACAGCTCCACCTTCATCAGACCTAACAAGCGTCGCACTCGATCGAAGCGAGATCCAAGAGTGTAGAACTCAGCTTCGATAAAGTCCTGTCCTAGCCGATTGAGATCAAATCTTCTCATCATTGTGCTACTCATAAGCTCCTCAACCCATCGAACTCCGATCATGTGTTTTCAAAGCCAAGCAGTTTTAACAGTGGCTACTTGGATCATTGGCCTACTTACCATTGCAAAGTACTGAAAAATTTCTTAGCAAGAACATACAACATCAAAAACACTTGCTTCGGTAGCCAAAAGTACATTCTCAGAGCTAAAATTCCAGGCGTTTTTAGCTGGCGTTGAACTTAATACGTAAATATTAACATGTAGATCCAAGTGAAATATAAGCTGTTTGGCGCATTTTTGTGGACACAATTGCAGCCATGCCTTCAAGTCTGTACAGTGATTCAGCGTAGCCAGGTGTGTCAACTTAACCAGCCTCAGATAGGGGTTTAAGTGATAAACAGCAGGGGTAGAGATCATACATGCATTCCTTGAATTAGCAAGTTGAACCCTAGAAAGACATTGTGAAGATCTTGCAAGCAAACCTAGGAGAAATCCTCAAGAGTAAGATCTAGCTCAAAAAACTGTGCAGCGATCGCTCAATAGCCTGATCGCTCCTAGATCTATTTGACTCCAAAGGGATCACCTCACTAAGAACTAAAATGCACTTTGATCAGATCATGCCACTCCTCCTGATCTTTGGTTGACGCATACCAGCTTAGGTCGCAATGGTAAGGATCTTGTAAAGAAACGCAGCAAAATTGCTGACTTCCCTGGAGTGGGTTGATCCATGCCTTCCTGGAGAAATTACTCAACACCCCTATGGTGGCAAACCGGATCAGGCCCCAACAGAACCGATGGTCCTGATTGCCTCTGGGAAGATCGTCTGGAGCGATCATGGCGAATGTCATCGTGTTAGGGATTGTCCATTCGATCAACCCTAAACTCATCAGTCTCTCGATTGCTTTCAGCATGTTTCCACTTCGCCCCTCATAGCCTAGGGCATCTGCGACCTGCTTGCGACTGATCGGTTCAACTCTCAGTAGCTTAAGGATTTGGGCTTCGGTCTGGGTAAGCTCAATCGGCTCATGATCCTCAACATGATCCTCGACATGATCCTCGACTCCCATGTCTGGGTGGATTAGGAGCTCAGCGAGGAAGTAGGTGCGACCTTCATCGGCGTCAAATACTGGAGGGGGTGAGCCATTACTCTGCATCGCAGCAATGATCGTTGGGATACCTGTAGCTCGGCCCTCGGTTAACCCCAATTCCTTGAGGAACTCTCCAAATCAACACAGATCACTAACCCAGCGAGGATTTCGGTCATTGCTTCTGGCTCTACTTGGCCCAGGGGTTTGACGAAGCGCTGGGTAGAGAGGCTGCGGATTTGTAAGACGTTGGCAGCGGAGTCTCTAGCGAGTCCATTGGTTTCCGTGGCAGGTAATTTGACCATGAAGGGGCGGCGATCAAACTTATCTTGCCAGGTGGTGATGGGGATGATGATGCGAAGGGGAATTGGGGCAAAGAGATCGGTGCTGATGATGACGACAGGGCGGGTTTTCTGGATTTCTTGGCCACGGGTGGGGTCGAGATCGACCAGCCAGATGTCTCCACGGTTAGGTTGCATCATCGGGAAACTCCCAGTCTTCGCTATCTAAGGCTGCAAACTCGGTGAGGGCTGGATCGGTTTTGAAGTCTGTGGCGGTATCCGCGATGAAGGGGGCTAATGCCTGATGGCGTTGGGATAGGGGCAGGCTAGCTAGCTGCTGGAGAGAGAACTGAGGGGTCAGCGGTGGTGACGGCAAGACTTTTTGCCGCAGAAATTCGGCGAAGTCGAGGACTTCTTGCTGCTTGTCGGGGGGGAGCTGCCGTAGGTGGTTGAGGAGGGTTTGTTCGAGGGTGGCGGTGCTGTACATCGTGGGTATCTCGATGGGGGTGGTTCTAGCTTAAGACAGTTTGCCTGGGGGGGTGGGGTCGTCGGCTTACAGAGATCCTTGGGTGGGGGATTGGCTGGGGGTTTGGGGGTGCGACTCTTATGCTTCGCAGCCCAGGCGAC